>JBKPTM010000186.1:0-6739 GCA_046765935.1 Actinomycetota bacterium
GGCATCCTAACTGGCCAGCTGGCCAGGACGTGACGTACCTATGATCCGGCGCATGATCGAGAGAGAGCAGGTCGAGCACGTCGCCAGGCTCGCGCGGCTGAAGCTGAGCGAGGAGGAGCTCGAGCGGATGGCCGGCGAGCTCTCCGGAATCCTCGAGCACGTCGACCGGATCTCCGAGCTCGATCTCGACGGCGTCGAGCCGACGTCGCACGTGATCGCGCTCGAGAACGTGCTGCGCCCCGACGAGCCGCGTCCGAGCTGGTCCCGCGACGACATGCTCGAGCGCGCCCCGGATCCCGCCTCCGGTTCCTTCCGAGTCCCCTCGCCGCAGGCGTGAGCGAAGAGCTGATCGAGCTCAGCGTCGCCGAGGCGGCCGAACGAATCCGCTCCGGCGAGCTCGCGGCGGACGAGTACTTCGACGCCTACCGCCAGGCGGCGGCCGGCGACTCCCTGAACGCTCTCCTCTGGACGGCGGAGGACACCGCCCAGGCCGACCTGGAGGGGACGCGGGCCTCGCAGGACGAGCGAGATCCGGACCGTCCGCTGGCCGGCATCCCGGTGGCGATCAAGGACATCTTTTGCACGGAGGGCATCCCGACGACGGCGGGCTCGCGGATCCTCGAGGGGTACCGCCCGCCGTACACGGCCACGGCGGTCCGCGGGCTCCGCGAGGCCGGAGCGCGGGTCCTCGGCAAGAGCAACATGGACGAGTTCGCGATGGGCTCCTCCAACGAGAACTCGGGGTATGGCCCGGCTCTCAACCCCTGGGACTCGGGCCGGGTGCCGGGCGGATCCTCGGGCGGCAGCGCCGCTGCGGTCGCGGGGCGCCTCGCCCCCTGCGCGATCGGAACCGACACCGGCGGCTCGATCCGCCAGCCCGCCGCCCTCTGCGGGATCGTGGGCATGAAGCCGACATATGGGGCCGTCTCGCGCTACGGGATGATCGCCTTCGCCTCCTCGCTCGACCAGTGCGGTCCGCTGACCCGGAACGTCAGCGACGCAGCCCTGCTGCTCCGCGCGATGGAGGGCCGAGATCCCTGCGACTCGACCTCGGTCGGCGTCGCGGGCGGGATTGAGCTGCCGGGCCGCGAGGACCTGAAGGGGCTCAGCTTCGGAGTTCCGAAGGAGCTCGCCGGCGAGGCCGAGGGGATCGAGTCGGGTGTTCGGGAGGTCTTCGAGCGCACCGTGGGCCTGATCGAGGAGCTCGGCGGCGAGGTGGCGGAGACCGAGCTCCCGCATGCCCCGCACGGGATCTCGGCCTACTACGTGCTCGCCCCGGCGGAGGCATCGGCGAACCTCGCCCGCTACGACGGTGTCCGCTACGGCCTCCGCGTCGAGGCCGATGAGCTGACCGAGATGTACGAGGAGACTCGCGCGAGGGGCTTCGGTCCGGAGGTGAAGCGCCGGATCATGCTCGGCACCTACGCGCTCTCCTCGGGCTACTACGAGGCCTACTACGGGCGCGCCCAGCGTGTCCGCACCAAGATCGCCGAGGACTTCTCGAAGGCCTTCGAGCGCTTCGACTTCGTCGTCACCCCAACGTCGCCCACCGTCGCCTTCAAGCTAGGCGAGCGCACCGACGACCCGCTGGCGATGTACCTCTCGGACTACTGCACGGTGCCGATGCCGCTGGCCGGGATCCCGGCGATCTCGATTCCCGCCGGCACGGCGGAGCCCGATGGCGGCAGTGATCAGCTCCCGGTGGGCTTTCAGATCGCCGGCCCGGCGTTCTCGGACTCGGCGATGCTCGACGCCGCCCACGCGCTCGAGGGCGCGATCGGCTTCCACCCGAACGGGGGTCCCAAATGAGACGGGCCCCAGCGATGAGCGATGAGGACTTCCGCGCGGCCGTCGAGGACGCGCTCGACTCGCTCCCGCCCGACATCGCCTCGAAGCTCACCAACGTCGCGGTGATCGTCGAGGACAGCCACCCGAGCGGCCGGCTTCTCGGGCTCTTCGATCCCCGGGGCGGGCTGCAGCGAATCATCATCTACCGCGAGCACCACACCGACGCGGAGAGCGTCCGCCAGACGGTCCTGCACGAGGTCGGGCACTACTTCGGCGCCGACGAGGCGACGGTCAGGGGGTGGGGGCTCTGATGGCCCAGAACGGCTACGAGCCCGTCATCGGGCTTGAGATCCACGTCGAGCTCTCCACCAAGACCAAGATGTTCTGCGGCTGCTCGCCATCTTTCGGCGACGACCCGAACACCCACACCTGCCCCGTTTGCCTCGGGCATCCGGGGACGCTGCCCACGATCAACGAGCAGGCGGTGCGGTACGCGCTGGTGATCGCGGCGGCGCTGGAGTGCGAGGTGCCTCCGAGCTCGATCTTCCACCGCAAGCAGTACTTCTATCCCGACCAGGCCAAGAACTACCAGATCAGTCAGTACGACGAACCGATCGCGGTCAACGGAAAGCTCGGGGACGTCCGCATTCACCGCGCCCATCTGGAGGAGGACACGGCGAAGATGATCCACGTCGGGGAGTCGGGGCGCATTCACGGCTCCAGCGCCTCGCTGGTCGACTTCAATCGCGCCGGGACGCCGCTCGTCGAGATCGTCACCGAGCCGGATATCCGGTCGGCCGCCGAGGCTCGCGAGTGGGCGCAGCTGCTGCGCACCACGATTCGCCAGCTCGGCGTCTCCGACGTGAACATGGAGGAGGGCTCGTTGCGGGTGGACGCGAACGTCTCGATCCGCCGGGCGGGCTCCGATGAGCTCGGCACCAAGACCGAGCTCAAGAACATGAACAGCTTCCGCTTCCTGGAGCGCGGGATCGAAGCCGAGCTCGAGCGGCAGCGCGGGCTGCTCGAGAGCGGGGAGGCCGTCGTCCAGGACACGCTCCACTTCCATCCCGAGGACGGGTCGCTCACCCCGCTGCGCTCGAAGGAGTACACCCACGACTACCGCTATTTCCCCGAGCCGGACCTGGTGCCCGTGGCGCCGACCGAGGAGATGCTGAGCGAGGCGCGGGACTCCCTGCCCGAGTTGCCCGCGCATCGGCGCGAGCGCTACCTGAGCGAGGTCGGGCTCTCGGAGGAGGCCGCGAGCATGCTCGCCTTCCAGTCCGAGTACGGGGAGTTCTTCGAGCGAGCCGTCGCTTCAGCCGACGGGACGCCGGCGAAGGCGATCGCCAACTGGGTCACGGGTGAGCTCGTGGCGGCCCTCCGTCAGGCCGGCGACGAGGAGGACCCGCTGGCCTCCAAGGCGACCCCCGAGGCCGTCGCGGCGTTGGCGGGGCTGGTCGAGGCGAAGACAATCTCGCACGGGGCGGGCAAGCAGGTCCTCGCGAAGCTGGTCTCCGAGGGCGGTAACCCGGCGGAGATCGTGGAGCGGGAGGGGCTTGCGCAGATCTCCGACACGTCGGAGCTGGAGGGAATCGTCGATCGCGCGATCGAGGCGGAGTCCGAGGCCGCGGCACAGCTGCGAGACGGGAACCAGAAGGCGATCGGGCGGATCGTCGGAGCGGTGATGAAGGAGACGAAGGGGCGGGCCGACGGCGGCACCGTCACGAAGCTGATCCGCGAGCGGCTCTAGTTCACCGTCAGCGTCGCCTGCATCCCCAGGTCCTTGTGGTTCAGCAGGCTGCAGTAGAGCGTCCAGGTCCCCGTGGTCAGGGTGAGCGTCTGTTTCTGGTCCCCGCCGGGATCCAGGGTCGGGAAGGAGAACGCGACCGTGCCCTGGCGCTCGAGGATCAGGTTGTGCGGGTCCGAGCCGGCGTTGTACTGCTCGACGATCGTGGAGCCCGCCGCCAGGCTCGCTCGCGAGAGCTGTAGCTGAAGCTGGGTGGACGAGAGCTCGCGCTCGGTGGCAAGGAGGCGGCCGGGAGGCCCGCTCGGCACGCTGGGGTCGTCGCCCTTGGGCGTCTCCGCCGCCGGGTTGGCGGCGCTCTTCTTCTTCCGGCAGCGCTTCTTCCGGTGGTGCTTCGCCTTGTGCTTGCAGCGGTGTTTGGCGGCGGCACCGGCCGAGGGCGCAGCGCCCGCCGGTAGCGCTGTCCCGAGCGCGACTGCGAGGAGGAGCACCGCGAGGGCACAGAGCGCGCGGCGCATCAGTCCACCAGGGTCAAGTACCGGGCCAGCGAGTCCGCACCCGGGATGATCGGGCCGGCGTCGACGCCGAGCCAGTCCTCGAGGAGCGTGCAGTACATCGAGCGGAAGTCGCTCGTGTGCAACAGGTTGTCGTCCTCGTCGAGGCTCGAGAGGCCCGGGAAGCCGCCGATCATGGTCCCGCCGGCGTGCGTGCCGACGACGAACGCGAGGCCTGCGGCGCCGTGGTCCGTGCCGCCGCCGTTCTCCTCCGGGCGACGACCGAACTCGCTCCACATCTCGACCAGCACGCGATCCTCCAGGCCGCGCGCCTCGAGGTCTCGCTGGAAGGCGAACACTGCGTCGCAGGTCCGCTGCAGGTTGTCGGAGAGGGTCCCGGCCTCGTCCTCGTGGGTGTCGTAGCCGCCGACCGCCGACATCGTCGCGACCTGGACCGGTAAGCCCGAGGCGAGCATCGCGGCCAGGCCGGAGAGCTGGTCACTGAGCTCGGTCCTGGCGGGATAGAGGTCCGCGACCGGGCTGGTGTACCCATTGAAGCTGGCGAGCTGCTCGCGCACCTGCTCGGTCTGCCCAATCGCCCGCCGGGCCTGAGTCATCGCCTTCGAGTCCGAGGAGAACGTTCCCAGGTTGCCGAAGCTGCCGAACATGTTCGGCGTGACCGGGTCGTCGACGTACCAGGACGAGAGGTCGTAGTCCGTCACCGACTCCACCGCCGCGACCGGCTTCGAGGGCGTCGCCAGGGCGGGGGATAGCTCGTTACTCAGCGAGATTCCCTGCAGCGGGTTGTCGTCGGTGCCGACCTGCTCGATGTAGCGCCCCAGCCAGCCGGTGTTGGCGCCAACCTGCAGCTCGCCGATCTCGTAGTAGTGGCGCGAGGTGAAGTGGGACTGGTTCGGGCTCGTGTAGCCGATCGCCGGGAAGACCGTGACCTTGTCCTCGGCGTGCAGGGCACGCAGGGACGCCGCCGAGGGGTGCCAGAAGAGGTCAGCGTCCTCCGAGAAGCTGAGCGGCGGCGAGGCGTCGTTGAGATGGAGCCCGATGGTGGGGCGGAGGTTCTGGTAGGTCGAGTCGCTGACCGGCGCGAGGACGTTGAGTGAGTCGATGCCGCCGTCGAAGAAGATCGAGACGAGGACCTTGGGCGGGGTGGCCGCGTGAGCGATTCCCTCCTCGAAGGCGGCGAGCGGGATCTTGGTGGCGCCGTAGACGGCGAGCGCGAGGCCCGCGCTGCGCGAGAGGAAGCTGCGGCGGGAGAGGCCGGTGCCGGCGGGGAGCGGCATCCCGTTTTCGATTGAGGGCAGGCCCTGGCCGGCCTGCGCCGCGGCGCGGCGCATCAGCTCGGAGCGGGTGTAGTCGCGACAGTGACAGTGGTCGTGGGCCATTTCTCTCCTAGCTCAGTTGCAGGTCGGGGCCGACCGCGATCAGCTGGCGCAGCGCGTTCTGGCGCATTGCGCGGTAGGCGACCTTCTGCCAGGTGGCGAGGCTTCCGGGGAAGGCGTTGTTGGAGAAGCGGACGAGCTCGTTCTGCTGCTCCTTGCGCAGCGGCGGGTAGTCGAACACCGCGAGCGCCTTGTCGAGGGCCGGGTCAGCCTCCTCCGTCGGGTCATAGGTCCCGTCCCAGACCTCGACGTGGCGGTCATCCAGCAGGCCGTTCACGTAGAGCCAGCGACCGCGGAGCGTGTTGGTGTCGAGCCAGCGGTTGTCGTCCCAACCCGCCACGTTGGGCGGGTAGAACAGCCTCTGCCCGGCCATGTCGCTGAGCCAGATCCACTGCTCGTCGTGGATGAAGGTGCCGGTTGCCCGCATCAGGCTCGCGAGATAGACGATCGGCGGCTTCACCATCGCGGGCCCCTCGTAGAAGTCGGGGTGCATCAGGATCGCCTCGAGCACCGGCCGGATGGCGTAGGAGTTGGACGTGTACAGCGAGGTGAGCGCCGACAGAGTCTCCGAGGAGGGCGGCTGCGGGATGAAGTAACCCCACAGCTTGTTCACGAAGAACGACGCGTGGAGGGGGTTCTCGACGCAGAGGCGGCACCCGTCCTGCCAGGTCCAGTTCCCGGTGTGCCCGTAGACGGTCTTGTTCGTGTTGTCGTGCCGGGTCGCGTCGTAGCGGAAGTTGATCGGCCCGAGCGTGTCGTCCCACGTGTAGCGGAAGCCGGTGAAGCAACGAGCGAGCTCCCGGACATCGGTTTCGGTGTAGGCGCCGCGATCTGCGCCGAGGGTGAAGAGCTCCTGGACCTCGCGGGAGTAGTTCTCGTTCGGGTTCCATTTGTTGTTGTCGACCCCGTCGAGCCAGAGGAGCATCGCCGGGTCCTGCGTGACGTTCTCCAGCAGCGTCCGGAACGAGCCGAAGCAGCCGGCCCGGAAGAGGTTCGACTGGTCGATCATCAGCTGCGCCTTGCCGACCTTGTCGTTGGAGGTCGCGAACCAGTCGTGGAGGACGAGCGCCATCCGCTCCACCAGCTGCTGATCGGAGCGGATCATGCGGTCGAGCCACCAGAGGTGGTCGTGGCCCCAGGAGTCGATCGGGGCGATCGGCATCCCGTCGCCGTCGACGGGCTCCGGGCCGACGAGATTCGCGGTTCCCGACGGATGGGTGAGCGAGCGGACGGCCGACTGCAGGCCGAGCTTCGAGAGCTCGAGCGCTTGTCCCGGCTTCGGCCCGAAGCCCGCCCGGTCCAGCAGCCTCTTGGCC
>JBKPTM010000187.1:0-7503 GCA_046765935.1 Actinomycetota bacterium
CTTGAGCTCCTCGGTGCGGTCGCGGACGACGAGCAGGACGGCGTGCTCCGCGGGCACCCGCCGCGCTTGGACTCCGTAGAGGCGGCCGTCGATCGAGAGGATTGGGATCTCGTCCGCGCCGTGCTCGGCGGCGCGGCGCAACGAGGGCGCCAGCGCCGCCGCCGGCTTCCCGTTTCGAACCAGGCGGGTTGCGGCCGGATTGGTGAACCGGACCTCGCCGTCCTCCCCCGCCACGATCACCGCCTCGGTCAGCCCGTCGAAGACGGCCGAGAGCCGGTCGCGCTCGGTGGCGAGCATGCCGAAGGTCTTGCGAAGCTCCTGGCGCATCGCGTCGAGCGACCTCGTCAGGTCGCCGATCTCGTCGCCGCCCCCGGGCGGCATCGGGGCATCGAAATCGCCGGCGGCCATCCGCTCGGCGGAATTGGCCAGGCGCCGGACGCGGATCGCGATCAGCGAGGAGGCGAGGAAGCCGACCAGGACGCCGATCACGATGGCGATCATCAGCGCGCGGAGGCGATCGCCGCGAAGCTCGTCGAAGGCATGGGTCAGCGCGGGTGGGGGCTCCGCGCGGACGATCACCGCACCTCGGATCGGGACCTTGCCGCTGCCGAAGATCGGTGCGGCTGCGACGGTGACGTTGTCGGGGAGGCTGGCCTTGTAGCGGCGGCCGTCCAGCGCCACCCGCAGGGCCTCGGGCCGCTGCTGCACCGCGGCCAGCTGGGAGAACTCCTGGCCGGGCGCGAACGGGTGCCCGTGCCGGTTGACCGCCCAAGCCCGGAAGGTGGCGCTGTTCGAGTCGGCGAGCACGTTCGCGCCATGGAGCTTGTCGACGCGGCCGAGGTCGTCGGCCAGGCTGGCCGTCTTGCCGACCGCCAGGTCGGCCGACTCGCTCTGCAGGGTGCGTCCGGAGGAGTCGTCGACGAACACGTACACCGAGGCGGCCGTGATCAGGCTGACCAGCGCGAACGACGCGCCGAGCCACAGCCGCATCGGAATCCGGCGGCCCCTCACCCCACCCCTCGAACTGCCTTCGGCCATCGTCCTGAGGATTGTTGCGGCTCGTGTTACGACTTGCTCACACTTCGCGTGCAAGCGCGGCGCTGAGCCTGAGCCAGAGCGCCTCGAGGGCGAGCTCCTCAGAGACGTTGACCCGCAGGCGGCGGCGGGTGTCGAGCACCCACTCGACCGCGGCCCGGGCCCTGGCCGGATCGAGCCCCTCGGCGTCCTCGACCAGCTTGTCGCGCCGGTCCGTATTGAGGACGACGTCATCGGCGCCCGAGGCGACCGCCGCCAGGTCGCGATACCAGGCACAGCAAAGAGCCAGGCCAAGGTCGAGCGCCTGGGTCCGGGCCCGGCGCTCGGTGCGCCGAACCTGCTCGATCGCCTCGCGCGTGAGCTTCCCCTTGCGCCCTCGGCGGGCCGTGGCCTCGGCCTCATCGAGCAGCCGGCTCTCCTCCTGGGCGCCCGCCAGCTCGCCGGCCTCGCTCGCGGCCGCGAGCAGCTCCCGCCAGGGCTCGGACGCGCCGGAGCCCGAGCGCGGAGCGCGCGCGGCCTTCTCGGCGGTTGCTCGGAGGGCGACGCCGCGCTCGTCGGCCAGGAGCCGGGCCAGCTCGACGTCACCGCCGCTCAGGCGGGCGGCTGCATCGGCGCTCGCTCCGCCGCCGAGCGACTCGAGCACCGCATCCGGGGCAAGCGGGCCGAACTCGATCGGGGAGCAGCGGGAGATGATGGTCTCCGCGAGCTGCTCGGGCTCGGAGCAGATCAGGATGAGGTGGGCGAAGGGCGCCGGCTCCTCCAGCGTCTTGAGCAGTGCGTTCTGGCTCTCGTCGCGCAGGTCCTCGGCCTCCTCGATCACGAACACGCGCCGCGTCCCCTCTGCCGGACTCAGGCTGGAGGCGCGGATCACCTGCTCGCGGACGTCGTCGACCAGGTGCTGCGCGCCCGGGGGCCGCAGCCAGACCAGGTCCGGGTGCGGCGAGGGATCGAGCAGCGCACGGCGGCGGGAGTCATCGGGATCGGCTGCGCCCTCGGCGAGCAGCTCGGCGGCGAACGCCCGCGCCGCCGCGGCCTTGCCCGATCCGCGCGGCCCGCGGAAGAGATAGGCGTGGCCGGGCGCCGCCAGCGCCGCCGTCAGGGCCAGGGCCGCACGCGGCTGATGGCGGGTTGCCTCGGCCAGGGTCTCGGGAATCGCCGGGCTGCTCGACACCGCTTCCATCACGCGCGAACTCCCTGGACCTCGGCGAGCACCGCGGCGTGGATTGCGTCGCGATCGCCATCGGCCTCGACCACCCTGACTCGCTCGGGATGCCGGCGCGCGACCTCGTCATAGCCATCCGCCACCAGCCGCTGCAGCTCGATCCCCTCGCCCTCGAAGCGGTCGGCCTTGCGACGCCCGATTCGCGCTGCGGCGGCACCGGGGTCGATGCGAAGCAGGATCGTCACGTCCGGCCAGACGCCGCCGGTCGCCTGGTCGCAGATCTCCTCGACCCGGTCGACGCCCAGCCCCCGCGCGACGCCCTGATAGGCGACGCTCGAGTCGCTGAAGCGATCGCAGACGACGTCCCCGCCCCGCTCGCGGGCCGGGCCGATTACTTGCGCAACCAGCTCCGCCCGGGCCGCGCAGAAGAGGAGCAGCTCGGCCAGCGGGTCGAGCTCCAGGGCAGGGTCCTTGAGGAGCCCGCGGATGCGCTCGCCGGTCTCGGTGCCCCCCGGCTCGCGCACCAGCACGACGTCGTCGCCGAGCGCCCTCGCGAGCAGCTTCGCTTGCGTCGTCTTGCCGGAACCGTCGATTCCCTCGAGTGAGATGAACATCCGGCGACCCAGGCTAACCCTCGCTCCGGGCCAAGTCCTCGGTGAGAGCGGGAACTCCCTGCATTCCGCGTTTATTTCGTGGCCCTGGATGGGTAGGGGGGAGCAGCGATAACGCGGATGAGAGGAGAGTGGATGTTGGAGGCACCGGAGACACCCGGCACCGACGTCGACGAGGACACCGGCACCGAGGAGGGTGGCGGCGAGGAGAATGGTGGCCAGGAGGGTGAGACGGGCGGAGGCGAAGAGGAAAGCGCCTGATCGAGCGCCCGATCGCGTGACCCGAAAGGCGGCCCGAGAGGCCGCCTTTCACTTCTTCGGAGACCCCTGGTAAAACCGCCGCTGCCTCCCTAATATTAGGTAGGCATGCACCTGTCTCCGACTCAGCCGATGCCCACCCTGCGCCTGACTCGCCGGGGAATCGTGGGGCTCTGGTTCGCGTCGGTCGGCGCCGTGGTCGCCATCGCGGTGGTCATCGCGCTGATCGTGACCTGGCCCCATCACACCGATAACTCGACGAGGGCGGATGGGGTGAATCCCGCCGTCGCCAAGCAGGGCGAGAAGGCCGCCGCGTCCGCGACCGCCGCAGGATCCGCGGTCTCGCGACCGTAGAGCCCTAGCTCTTCGCGCGGGGCTTGGAGCGCGAGCCGTTCTTCGTGCGCGCGCCGTTGCCCGAGCGTGAGCGGGATCCCGCGCCGTTGCGGGCCCGCTTCACCTTGGTGGCCGAGGCCTGGCCGGCGATCTTCTCGGCCTCCTTGACCGCGTCGGCGCCGTCGCCGCCGTCCTTCTCCGCCGCCTCCTTGGCCGCCTTGGCCGCCTCGCGCTCCTCGCGGCGGCGCTTCATCTCCGCCATCGAGGGGCACTCGTCGTTCAGGCAGAGCTTCCAGGGGCGACCTCGCCAGGGGATCACCTGCAGCCGCGGCGTGCGCCCGCAGACCGAGCAGACCTCCTCGATCTTGTAGAGGCCGCGCACCCGCTGGGGCAGCGGGAAGGTCTGGTCGCACGAGTCGGGCGAGTCGGGGTTGTCGCCGTCCCAGCCCTGGCAGCCGACGAAGCGCTTGCCCGACTTGCGCGCCTTGATGATCCGCAGCATGTTGGGGGAGCCGTCGGGCTGCTTGCGCCCGGCCTCCTCGCAGACCTTGCAGGGACCGAGGACACGGTCCTGGTCCATGCCGGCCCAGACCTCGCGGGCGAACTTGCGCCACTTGGCGTCCTCGTCCTCGGTCTTGACGTCGTCACCCATCTCGTCGAAGGCCGAGCGGAGCATGTCGCGGCTGTCCGAGAGCACCTGGTCCTTGGTCATCGCGCCGGCCGCGATCTGATCCATCTCCGCCTCCATCTCGGCGGTCATATCGGGCGTCGCCATCCGCGGCACGTAGTGCTCGAAGGCCTTCGACATCGCGATCCCAGTCTCCGACGGCTCCGGCGGATTGCCGAACACGTAGCCGCGGTCGTAGAGCTTCTGGATGATGTCGGCGCGGGTCGCCTTCGTGCCCAGGCCGCGCTCCTCCATCATCTCGATCAGCTTGCCCTGGCTGATCCGGGGCGGCGGCGGGGTCTCCTTGCCCTCCATCTCGACGTCCTCGAGGTCGAGCTGCTGACCCTCCTCGAGCTTCGGGATCTCGGTGTCGGCCGAGCGGGCGTAGGTGTAGATCGCCGCGAAGCCGGGGTCGAGGACGACCGAGCCGCGCACGAAGTAGGTCTCGCCCGACTTGGCGTCGGCGCCCTTGGCTGTCTCGATGTTCGCCCGGGTCGACTCGGTGACCATCGGCGGCGAGAAGGTGGCGAGGAAGCGCCGAGCGACCAGCTCGTAGACGCGGCGATGGGCCTCCGAGCGCGCCTCGAGGCGGTGTGGGTTGACCGCCTGCGTCGGGTAGATCGGGGGATGGTCCGTGGTCTCCTTCTTGCCGCGGGTCGGCTCGAGCGTCGGCTTGTCGAGCAGGAACGAGGCCGCCTTGAAGTCGTCGACGGCGACCAGCTCCTTGACGAGCTCCTTCGTGTCGAGTGACTTGGGATAGACGGTGTTGTCGGTCCGCGGGTAGGAGATGTAGCCGTCCATGTAGAGGTCCTCCGCGATCCGCATCGCGCGGGAGGGCGTGATGCCGAGCCGGCTGGAGACGTCCGTCGTGAAGGCGGTGGTGTTGAGCGGGGTGGGCGGCTTGCGAGTGTTCTTCCGCGCCGTGATCTCCTTGACCGTGCCGGGCGACTTGGAGTTCTCGACCGCTGCCTTGGCCTCCGCCTCGTCCCAGAACTTGTCGGTGGCGTGCTCGGCGGCGAAGCTGCCCTCCGGGTGGGCGAAGGTGGCGGTGACCTCCCAGAACGGCTCGGGTTCGTGGGCGCGCCGCTCGAGCTCGCGCTGCACGATCAGCCCGAGCGTCGGGCTCTGCACACGGCCGACGGAGAGGAAGTTGGAGCCGAAGCGCCGCGTCGCCATCGAGACCGCGCGCGTCAGCGTCGCGCCCCAGATCAGGTCCATGTCCTGGCGCGCCGCGCCGGCGTTGGCGAGCGGGTAGGAGAGCTCGTCGAGCTCGTTGAAGGCCCGCTCGATCTCGTCCTTGGTGAGGGCGGAGTAGCGCGCCCGCGTCACTGCCGAGCCGCTGGCGCCGCCGTTGCTTCCGTTCGATTCGAGCGTCGCGAGCTCCGGGTTCGAGTCGAGCACCTCCTGGAGCGCCTCGAGGCCGATCAGCTCACCCCCGCGGTCGAAGTCCGTGGCGATCACGATGTCGTCCGCATCCTTGGCGACCTTCTTGAGCGCGCGCACGACGTTCTTGTCGGTCGGCTCCTTGATCAGCTCGGCGTCGATCAGGTCGCGCGGGTTGGTCTGCTGCCAGTTGCTGTAGGACTCGGGGAAGGCGGGGTTGAGCACGTGGCCCTTCAGCCCGATGGTCATGTGCTCTCCGGACTCGTCGGACCACTCGTAATACGGAGTCTTGTAGGAGGCACCCTCCTTGGCGGTGCCGCCGCTCAAGATCTCCGCGATCTTCTTCGCGCTGTTGTTCTTCTCAGTGACGATCAGTCGCATATCGTCCGTCCACGGTAGCCCGACCCAGTTGCCCCCTTGGTGCTACGTCCAAACTGGTCGATGCGGTCGGCGAGCGTAGCAGGGGGGTTCGGCGTCTCCGGGTGGTTCCCCTCTTCCCCGCCTGTTACGTCACGCTCAATTCCGCCTTGCGTTGCGCCTTAGTCTGCCTTTCGTGAGATCTCTGGTCACAGGGGGCGCGGGCTTCATCGGCTCGCATCTGGTGGATGCTTTAGTCGCGCGAGGCGACGAAGTGCTGGTGCTCGACGACTTCTCGAGTGGGAAGCGGGAGAACCTGGCGGGCGCGCTCGAGGCGGGCGCGCAGGTCACGGAGATCGACGTTGCCGACGCGCAGGCGATGTTCGACGCGCTGGGCGCCTTTCAGCCTGGGAGTGTCTTCCACCTCGCGGCGCAGATCGACGTGCGGCGGTCGATGGCCGACCCAGGCTTCGATGCACGTCTCAACGTGGTCGGGACGGTGAACGCGCTCGAGGCCGCCACTCGTGCGGGCGCGTCGAAGTTCGTCTTCACCTCCACGGGAGGCGCCATATATGGAGAGGGAGCCGAACGCGGGGACGAGCTCCCCTTCGCCGAGACGGCGCGCTGCGCTCCGTTCTCGATCTACGGCCAGAGCAAGTTCGCCGCGGAGGGCTACGTCGACCTCTATGCCCGGACCCGCGGCCTGTCCGCCACAACCCTGCGCCTGGGGAACATCTACGGGCCGCGACAGGATCCGGCGACCGAGGCGGGGGTCGTCGCGATCTTCTGCGAGGCCGCGCGCGACGGCGGGCGCCCCACCGTCTACGGCACGGGCGAGCAGACCCGCGACTACGTCTACGTGGGGGACGTCGTCTCGGCGCTGCTCGCCGCCGAGGCCAGCGACGACGGCGGGCCGATCAACGTGGGCACGGGAGTCGAGACGAGCGTGCTCCAGCTCGCCGATCTGATCGGCAGGGCGCTCGAGCGCGACGACTTCGACCCCGAGTTCGCTCCCGCCCGCGAGGGCGAGGTCGAGCGGACCTTCCTCGACACCGCGGGGGCCGCCGAGCGCCTCGGCTGGCGGGCGGGTCGCACGATCGAGAGCGGCATCGAGCAGACGGTTCAGCCGGAAGGCTGAGCCCCTCTAATCTCCAGCACATGCCCGCTCAGGCCTTCGAGGGCAAGAAATGCATCTGCCAGTTCCACCGCGGGATCTGCGACCAGAGCTGCGTACGGGACATGCTCGACACACCGTTCTACATGGCGGCGATCAAGCTCAAGGGCCGGCGCTGCCTCGTCATCGGGGGTGGGGACGTCGGCCTGGAGAAGGTCGAGGGGCTGCTGCTCTGCGACGCCGACGTCGAGGTGATCGCTCCCAAGGCCGTCTCCGAGCTGGGCCGCTACGCGGCCGAGGGCTCGATCAGGTGGGAGCGGCGAGAGTTCCACGACGGCGACCTCGACGGGGCATTCCTGGCGATCGCGGCTACCAACGACACCGACGTCAACGTCGCCGTCTTCGAGGGGGCGGAGCGCCGGGCGATGCTGGTCAACGTCGTCGACGTCCCGCCGCTCTGCAACTTCATCCTCCCGGCGATCGTCCGCACCGGGCCGCTGGCGATCGCCATCTCGACGGCAGGCGCCTCGCCCGCCCTCGCCAAGCGCATGAAGCGCGAGATCGCCGAGACCTACGGCGAGCC
>JBKPTM010000188.1:0-12574 GCA_046765935.1 Actinomycetota bacterium
GTCCTGGCCGACCTCATCCTGCACGTCGTGGACGGGTCCGAGAGCGAGCCGCAGCGAGTCGACTCGATCGCGGCGGCGGACGCCGCGCTCGAGGAGATCGGGGCAGGAGCCTCGGCGCGTCTGCTCGTGATGAACAAGGTCGACCTGCTCGACGACGAGGAGCGGCGCGAGCTCTCCCTGCGCCACCCCGACGCGGTCCTCGTCTCGGCGGAGTCCGGCGAGGGCTTGGACGAGTTGAGAGCCCGGATCGCGGAGTCGATCAGCGCGAATCTTTCCCGAGTGGAGCTCCTCGTACCCTTTGATGCCGGTGATCGGCTTTCGGAGCTTCACCAGATCGCTGGTGACCTCGAGCGCGAGGATCGCGCGGACGGGGTTTTCGTTCGCGCGCGACTTCCTGCCGCGCTCGCCGATCGGTTCGCCGACCTCGAGGTCAATGGGCGCGGCGACGGATCACGCGGACGCGTTCGCGCCGGCGGAGACTGAGGAGAGGGAGAGGGGCGGCGCCGTCGCGGTGGCCGTCGCCGAGCAGGAGCCTTCAAGGGAGCGCCTCGGCGAGCTCCGCTTCGTCAAGCTCAATGAGAAGGCGACGCTGCCTACGCGGGCGCACGACAACGACGCTGGGCTCGACCTCTACGCCGCCGAGTCCGCTCGCCTGGCGCCGGGCGCGCGCGTCAGCGTCGGGACGGGCCTCGCGGTGCAGATCCCGCATGGCGCCGGCGGATTGGTGCTGCCGCGCTCCGGCATGGCGCTCAAGCACGGCGTCACCCTGGTCAACTCACCCGGCCTGATCGACCCCGGCTACCGGGGGGAGGTTCGCGTCCTGCTCCTCAACACGGATCGGAACATCGAGTTTCAAATCTCGCCCGGCGACCGGATTGCGCAGCTGCTGCTGGTTCCAGTCGCGCACGCCACTCCGCTGCAGGCGGAGGCGCTCGACGAGTCGACGCGCGGCGAGGGCGGCTTCGGCTCGAGCGGGTTCTAAGCGGGCTCAGCCGGAGGGCTGGCGGACTCGGTGAAGGAGACCTGCGGGGCCTCGCGCTCGGCGGCCTCGGTGATCTCGAAGTACTGCTTGGGCGTGTTGAAGCCCATCTGGCCGGCGACGATCGACGCGGGGAACTGCTGGATGCGGGTGTTGAACTGCTGGACGTTCGAGTTGTAGATCCGGCGGGATGCCTGGATCTCGTCCTCGAGCTCTGAGAGCTGGCGCTGGAGCTGCTGGAAGTTCTCGGTGGCCCGCAGCTGCGGATACTGCTCGGCGACGACCCGCAGGCCGCCCAGAGCGGCGGTCAGCTGTCCCTCCGCCTTGCCTGCTTCCGCCGGGCCGCTCGCCTGCATCGCCGCGGCGCGCGCCTGGGTCACCTTCTCGAACGTCTCGGACTCGTGCGAGGCGTAGCCCTTGACCGTCTCGACCAGGTTCGGGACCAGGTCGTGCCGCCGCTTGAGCTGCACGTCGATCCCGCTCCAGGACTCGCTGACGCGCTGGTTGAGGCTGACCAGGCTGTTGCGGACCAGGACATAGATCAGCCCGATCAGGAGCAGCAGCGCGACGATGATGATCACGATCACCATGGAGGCGGGATCCTACCGGGAACCGAGACTGGGCCCGAAATCAGCCTCAACCGCGCTCCGCAGCGCGTAGCGCCAAAGCGTGGGAGGCCGCTTCCAGCTCGTCGGCGAGGGGCTCGAGCTCGGGCTCCGCGCCAGTCCGACGCCCGAGAGCGAGCGAGATCAGGCGATCGGCGAGCCAGGCGTTCTTGGGAAGCAGCGGGCCGTGCAGGTATGTGCCGAACATGTTCGCGCGCCTGACACCCTCGTAGCCGTCGCTTCCGTTGTTGCCATGGCCGTGCAGGACGCGGCCGAGTGGCTGGGCCGCCTCGCCGAGATACGTACGGCCGCCGTGGTTCTCGAACCCGGCGAGCACTCGCGTGCCCTGCCCTAGGTCGACCTCGATCGAGACGTTGCCGATCAGCCGGGGGCCGGGCTCTCGCACGGTCTCGAGGTCCGCGATCCCGAGACCGGCGATTGATCGATCGTCCAGCTGATAGCGATGCCCGAGCAGCTGGTAGCCGCCGCAGACGGCGAGGAGCGCGGCCCCGTCGTCAACGGCCGAGGCGATCGCGTCGCGCTTCGTGCTCAGCATGTCGTCCGCGACCAGGACCTGATCCCGGTCCTGGCCCCCGCCGATGTAGATCAGATCGTGGTCTCCGGGATCGAATCCCTCTCCGGGGCCGGCGGCGGCGTACTCGAACGGGATCCCACGCCACTCGCAGCGCCGCTGCAGGAAGAGGATGTTGCCGCGGTCGGCGTAGATGTTCATCTGCTCGGGATAGAGCGCGAGCAGGCGGAGCGCCGCGCCGCTCACGCGGGAACCTCGAGCAGGACGACACCCGAGTCGGCCTCGTCGGGCCCGGAGCTGATCTGGCGCCTGCCGGCACGCCGCAGGCCGGCCTCCTCGCCCTCCAGCTCGAGCCGGTCAGGACTCACCCGGTGCAGGAGGTCGTCGTGGACGGTGCGCTCCATCTCCCCGTCCGGGGAGACGCGCTCGCGAAGGCGGCGCACGTGGAGCGCCTCGTCGTCCACCTGCACCCAGAGGGGCTCGCTCGAGTACACCCAGCCGTCGAGCTCGCGCATGTCGGGGAGGATCTGCGTCGCGGCCGTCCCGGAGGTGAGCAGCGTGGACTCGTCGACCACGGTCAGGGCGATGGTCGCACCGGGTGCCATGATCTCGGCGAGGCGTCCGAGCAGGGCTGGTCGTGCGGCGCCGTCGAGCTCCTGGATCAGGTGGAGCGGCCCGATCGCCAGGTCGGGTCGCGAGGGCAGACGAAGGTCAGCGGGCGAGCCGAGGTCCGCAACCACGACCGAGATGGCAAGGCCGCGCTCCTCCACCGCACTGCCGAGCTGCGCCGCGACGATGGAGTCGCGCTCCACGGCGATCAGCTCGTGTCCGCCTGTGGCCAGCTCGAGCGATACGCGCCCGGCACCTGCGCCGAGCTCGAGCACCGGGCCATCCGCCGACTCGGCGAGCTCGCGCCAGAGGGGCAGATCGGCCTCGTAGGAGCCGAACTCGACCTGCTGCCAGATCGCCGCCTCCTCGAGCGCCGGCGCGCCCGTTTCGCGCGGTGGGCTCATGCCCAGTAGTCCCGCGCCAGGCCGCGATGCGCGAGCAGGGTCCGCAGCTCGAGCAGGGCGGTGTAGGTCGGCAGGGCGAAGAGGCGGTTGGGTGCCGCAGAGACGGCCACGTCGAGCGAGCTCTCGATCGGCTCGACCACCTCGATCGCGTCCTCGGGCCAGCCCGCGTATTTGAGCCTGAGCGCCATCTCCGGTGCCCGCGTGCCCGCGCACACGACCCGCCGCACCCCGTCCGCGAGGAGCTCGAAGTCGGCGTCCCAGATCCAGGAGACGTCACGACCGTCGGCGATCCGATCGTTGAGGGCGAGCCAGAGGTCGATGCCGCCGTTCGACGATTCGAGTTGCAGCGTGCGGAGCACTTCGTTGGCCCCGGCCGGGTTCTTGATCAGCAGGATCGAGACGGGCTTCTGGGAGACCTCGATGGTCTCGACGCGCCCGAAGACGGCCCGCATCGACTCGAGGCCCTCGCGGATCCGCTCGAGTGCGATCCCCGAGCGAAGGCCCGCCGTGATCGCCCCCAGAGCGTTGTAGACGTTGTAGAGGCCGGGGAGGGGGAGATCGAGTTCGAGGTCGCCCTCGGGGGTGGTTATGTGAACCCGCGAGCCGGAAATGCCGTGAAGCTCGATCTTGGTGGCGGCGACGTCGGGCGCCGGGCGATCGGCGTCGCAGTTGGGGCACGTGTAGTGGCCGAGGTGGCCCACGAAGGCGCGGTCGTAGACGTAGGGGGCGCCGCAGCGGCGGCAGTGCTTCGCGTCGTGGGCGTGCTGGAGCTCGGGCAGCGCCTGGCTTTCGTCCTCGATCCCGAAGTAGGTGACGCCGGGCCTGCGGCGGAGGTCCTTGTCGCGGCCCAGGTCGGCGATCAGCGGGTCGTCCGCGTTCAGGGCGAATTC
This sequence comes from Actinomycetota bacterium, assembly GCA_046765935.1. Taxonomy (GTDB): domain Bacteria; phylum Actinomycetota; class Thermoleophilia; order Solirubrobacterales; family 70-9; genus DASUPK01. Next base: position 4,020 of record JBKPTM010000188.1, read on the forward strand.
GCAAGAACCTTCGAGCCGTGCCACCAGCTCGGCCCACTCGTCCGCCAGGCGCTCGAGCTCGCCGTAGCGGTCGAGCTGGTCCCGGAAGAGGTTGCCGAGCACCAGCAGGCGCGGGCGGAGCTGGGGAGCGACCCGCGGCAGCCAGGCCTCGTCGAGCTCGAAGAGGCCCTCATCGCCCGACTGCTCGAGCAGCGCGGTGGCGACGCCCCAGTGCATGTTCGATCCGGCTCGGTTGTGGACGGGCGTGCGGCCGGCGGCGCGCAGGATCCCCGAGATCATCCCGGCCGTGGTGGTCTTGCCGTTGGTGGAGCTCACCACGATCGAGCCGCGGGTCAGCTGGGCGGCCAGTCGCTCGATGGCGTCCGGAGTCATGCGGACCAGGAGGCGGCCGGGCAGGGTGGTGCCACCGCCGCGCCCGCTGCGCCGGCTCAGCGCCCCCACGGCGCGGGCGATGCCGCGCTTCGCCGTGAACATCGCGCTCATCGCGGCCGGAGGTTAGGGACCTGTCTCGCCGGGCCCGTCTCAGCTCGGCGGACCGGCGAGGGGCCCGGGCGGTGCGATCACGCGCAGCGCCTGGGGAAGGACGGAGAGGGTCGCGGGAAGGTCGGTGAGGTGCTCGCCGTCGGCGTAGACGGCGAAGTCGCGATCCGCGCGGATCTCCACCTTGGCCGCCCTCAGCTCGTCGACCTCGGGGTTCTCGAGGTGGGTGCCCTTGAACGCCTTGGGCAGGCCCTTCACGTACCGCCATTTGCTGACGTCGCTGACGGTGATCACGTCGAGCTGGCCGTCGTCCAGCTCGGCGTGGGGGGCGACGAACATGCCGCCCCCGAACGCGCGGCTGTTGCCGGCCGCCACGGAGTAGCCCTCGAACTCGATCGGCTCGCCGTCGTCGAGGATGACCGTGAACCTCGCCGGGCGCCAGGCGATCAGCGCTCGGATCGCCGCGTAGGCATAGACCAGGTTGCCCTTTACGAGGCGCGCCTCGTTGGCGATCCGGTTGGCGTCGGAGTCGAAGCCGCAGGAGGCGACGCAGAGGAAGCGGCGGCCGTTCACCACGCCGACGTCGATGCGCCGCTCCTCACCTCGGGCCAGGACCCCGACCGCGCCGGCTGGGTCCGAGGGGATCCCGATCACGCGGGCGAGGTCGTTGCCCCGGCCGCCGGGCAGGATCCCCATGGCGGCGTCCGTCTCGCCGAGCGCGCCGCCGATCTGGCCCACGAGGCCGTCGCCGCTCATCACCACCGGGACCTCGCCGGACTCCGCGGCACGCCGGGCCTCGGCCACCCCGTGCTCGAGGCTCTCGGTACGGAGGACGCGATAGGCGATCGAGCGGGCCCTGAGCTCGCGCTCGACCTCGGGCAGGAGCTTCAGCGTCTTGCCGCCCGCGGAATGCGGATTGACCAGCAGCAGATGGGATCGGCCGGAATCGATCCGGTGAATCTATTTGGGCTGGCCGTCGGGCCGGCGGGCGACGAAGTAGGTGCCCTTGCCGGCCTCGCCGCTCTCGACCTCCTCGAGACCGCGCTTGCGGAAGCCGCGGCGCAGAACCGCCTCGGGTGTGTAGAACGGCGTGCCCGGTCCCCAGCTGGCCGCGATCACCACGAATCCGCCCGGGCGCAGCACGCGTGCGATCTCGGCGAAGAAGGGCGGCATGTTGAGCTGCGCGACGAGATCGAAGGACTCGTCCTCGAAGGGCAGGTTGGAGGCGTCGGCCACCTTGAAGGCGACACGGCCCTCCGGGTCGAGCCCGATGCGCGCCTGGGCCCGCCGCACCATCTCCTCGGAGAGATCCACGCCCCGCACCCGCGCGTGGGGGAACTCCCGAGCGATGAGGAGGGCGCCGTCGCCCAGACCCGTGCCGATATCGAGGGCGCGCTCGGGCTCCGGCCGGATCTGGAGGAGGGCTGTCGCGAGGGGGGCGAGGTACTCGGGACCCGATCGGTTGACGCGCTCGTCCCAGCTCGAAGCCGCGCTGTCCCAGAAGCGGTTGCTCCAGCCGCGAAGCAGGGGCCAGGCGAACGGCGCTCTGGCAATCACGCCGTTGATCGCCCTGCCCATCAGGCGGACTCGCCTGGAGGGTGGGCCGGCGCGGGGGGCCTCGTCATCGGCGCGTGCCATGACGCGATCATGGCAGGCAGGCCCGGGTAGCCTTCGGCGCCTTGATCGAGGCGCGCACAGCTGTCGCGGCCACGCTGGCGATGCTCCTGATCGCTGGGTGCGGCGGCGGGGGAGGAGGGGACACCTCGACCTCCTCGGGTTTGCCGGCCGGCTGCACCCAGGTGCAGGCACCGCCGCCGAAGCAGGTCCACCTGTCACGGCCAACCTCCACGCTGCAGGGGCCGGCGACCGCGACCGTCGCGACGAGCTGCGGCAGCTTCACGATCGCGCTCGACACGGCTCGGGCTCCGAAGACGGCCTCGTCGTTCGCGTACCTGGCCCGGCAGGGCGTCTACAACGACACCCCGTTCCACCGGATCGTGCCGGGATTCGTGGTCCAGGGTGGCGATCCAACCGGAACGGGAAGCGGGGGCCCCGGCTATTTCGTCGACGAGCCGCCGCCGCGCGATCTCTCCTACACGCAGGGGATCGTCGCGATGGCCAAGACCTCGGCAGAGCCGCCGGGCCGGTCTGGCAGCCAGTTCTTCGTGGTCACGGTCGCCGACGCCGGTCTGACCCCCGACTACGCGCTAGTGGGGAAGGTGAGCAGCGGCCTCGACGTCGTGCAGCGGATCGAGCAGCTCGGCACGGCGAGCGGGACTCCGAAGGCGCCGGTCGTCATCCGGCGAGTGACGATCAAGAGCGGCTGATGGCCGCGGAGCCCGCGGGCGCGCTCGAGCCGCAGCCGTTCGAGGTCGAGGCGGACGGCGTGCGGCTGTCCGGCGAGGAGGTGGGGGAGGGGCCGCCGATCGTTCTGTTGCACGGCCTCACGGCCACGCGGCGTTACGTGCTGCACGGCTCCCTCACCCTCGCCCGGCGCGGGTATCGGCTGGTCTCCTACGACGCACGGGGGCATGGGGAGTCCTCTCCCGCGCCCGACGGGGGTGGATACGGATACGAGGAGCTCACGAGCGACCTCGTCGCGGTCCTGGCCGACCGGTGTCCGGGCGAGCGGCCGGTTCTCTGCGGCCACTCGATGGGCTGTCACACGGCGGTCTCGTATGCGCTCGACCACGCGGATGAGGTGGCCGCGGTCGTCCCGGAGGGCCCGGTGACGCTCGGCATCCCCGCGACCGATGAGGTACTCGGCTCGTGGGACCGCCTCGCCGACGGTCTGGAGCGGGACGGCGTCGATGGCTTCATGGAGGCCTACGAGGCCGACCTGTCGGCCGCTCCCTCGTGGCGCGAGACCGCGCTGCGAATCACCCGCGACCGCATGCAGCTTCATCGCCACCCCGAAGCCGTGGCCCGCGCCCTGCGCGAGGTCCCGCGCTCGTTGCCCTTCGACGGGCTCGCCGAGCTGGAGACACTCGACGTGCCGGCATTGGTTGTCGCGAGCTACGACGAGGCCGACCCGGGCCACCCCTACGCGATCGCCGAGGCGTGGGCCGAGCGCCTGCCGGCTGCTCGACTGGTCAGCGAAGAGCCCGGCAAGTCCCCGCTCGCCTGGCAGGGAGGCCGCCTCTCGCGGGCGATTGCCGACTTCCTGGAGGAACCGCGGGTGAGCGACCGGCTGGGTTAGGGCCGATCCGCCAGACGGATCACCAGCCGCAGCCCGGACCATGTCTCGTCGATCGCAGCGACCTTGTTGTCCACGAGGCGGTTGGCGAGCCCGAGCTCGCGGGCGACGTCCTCGGTCATGTCGGTCTCGACCCCGGAGGAGCGCTTCGGCCAGGCGATCCAGAGGCCGGCGGCAGGGTCCATCGCTCGCCGGAGGACAGGGAGACGGCGCTCGAGCTCCGCGCGGCTCTTGGTGAAGAAGACGATCACGTCGAGCGGGCCGCGCAGGCGGGAGCGTACGGTGACGCCTGCCGGGAGCTCGCCGAGCAGACGGGCGAAGCCATCTGGGGCGGAGGGGAACGCGACGCGGTGGCCCTCTCTGATTCCGAGCTTCTTCGCGAGCGGGGTTCCGGAATAGCCGGCCATCGCGCCAACCTAACGGGCGGCTCCGCGGAGCCGCCTCGTATATTTGGCCGGTGGGAGCAGACGACGGCTATCCGGTTCATTACGCGGCCGTGAAACGCGGCACGCCCGTCTATGCGTCGGACGGGCAACAGGTCGGGGTGGTCGACGAGGTCGTCGACAACTACCGCGAGCACATCCTCGACGGGTTCGTGATCGAGATGGAATCCGGCGAACTCCGCTTCGTCGATGCGCCCGAGGTGGTGCGGACCGCCGAGAGGGCGGTGCGGCTGTCGATCGACTCCGCGGCGGCAGCCCAGCTGCCATCGCCAGAGAAGGCGGCGCCCGAGTTCAGCCCGCGGCGAACGGGGCGCCTGGGCAAGCTGCTCGGCGGGAACTGGCGCCGGCGCTAGAGCCCGAGCTTCTCCTTGAGCAGCCTGGCGTTCCGGATCGCGTAGCCCTCCCAGTCGTTGTTGAAGTAGGCGTAGACCTCGGTGTCACGTCGCCACTGTGCGATCCGGCGTGCCCAGCGGTCGATCTCGGAGGCCGAGTAGTTCCCGTGCCGGCCACGGCTGCCGTGGTGGAAGCGGATGTAGGTCCAGTCGGCGGTGCGGACGTGCGGCGTGCTGACCCAGCGTGAGGACTCGTCGCCGATGACCAGTGCCACGTTGTGCTCGCCGAGCACGGCGTACACCTCGTCCGTGAACCAGCTCTCGTGGCGGAACTCGAAGGCGTGGCGGCCATCTGAAAGCTGGGCCAGGGAGTCGGCCAGCCGCTCGGTGTCGCGGTGGAAGTTCGGGGGGAACTGCCAGAGCAGCGGCCCCATCTTCCCGCCGTCCCTGAGGGGCTCCAGCGGCTCGTAGAAGCGCTTCAGACCCTGCTCGACCATCGTCAGCCGCTTGATGTGGGTCATGTAGCGGCTCACCTTGACCGCGAACTCAAATCCCGGCGGGCTGTGTTGCGCCCAGCCCTCCGCGGCCGCGGGCTTGGGCAGGCGGTAGAAGGTGTTGTTGATCTCGACTGTGTCGAAGTGCTCGGCGTAGAAGGCGAGCCACTCGCGCTGCGGGACGGTCTTGGGATAGAAGAGCTCGCGCCAGTGGGGATAGACCCAGCCGGAGCAGCCGACGTGGACCGGCTTGCGGGCCAAACTCAGCCGGCGCCGTTTCGGTGCAGGACCAGGATCGCGATGTCGTCGCGCGGCTCGCCGCCGTGGCGCTTGATGGCGGCGGCGGCGAGGGCCTCCGCGATCTCGTCCGCGCTCTTGCCGGCGGACTGGGCGATCTGCTTGGCCAGCCAGTCCGGATCGCCGCGCCCGGGCCGATCCCGCACGTCGAGTACGCCGTCCGTGTAGAGGATCAGCGAGTCGCCCACGCCGAGCGCGGCCTCGGCGTCGGCGAGGACCGGCGTGGGGAGGACGCCGAGCAGCGTGCCGGGCTGACCGACCGGGTCGACGCTCCCGTCCTTGCGCAGGACCATCGGCAGAGGGTGCCCGCCCAGCGCGACGGTCAGGCGCGCCTCGTCCATGCCGTTCGAGGGGGCCTGGATCCGGGCGAGGGCCGCGGTGCAGAACCGGAAGTCGGATCGCTCCGAGCTGATCGAATCGTGCAGCGTCCTGAGCACTTCACTCGGGGCGCTGTCCGGGGAGGAGGCGGTGCGGACGGTGTAGCGGGCCAGCGCCGTCAGCGAGGCCGCCTCAGGCCCCTTGCCGCAGACATCGCCGATCACCGCAGTCCAGCTCTCGGAGCCGCTGCGAAAGACGTCGTAGAAATCGCCGCCCACCTCGTAGGCCTCGCCGGCCGCCAGGAAGCGAGAAGAGGCCTCGAAGCCCCGGATCTCGGGAAGCGAACGGGGCAGCAGGCTGCGTTGGAGGACAGAGGCGATGTGCCGCTGCTGCTCGTGCAGTCGCGCGTTGTCGAGCGCCAGTGCCGCCCGGTCGGCGAGGCGCTTCGCGGTCCGGCGCGCGGTCTCGTCGAAGGCCTTGGCCGGCCGCATGATCCAGAGAGTGAGCGCGCCGAGGACCGAGCCGCGGGCGCCGAGCGGCAACACGACGCAGGACTGGAAGCGGTACCTGCGGAGCATCTCCCGCTCGTTCTCCCGCGTGGTGATCGTGTCGATCTCCTCGTCGCTGAGCTGTTCGAGGTACTTCGTGCGCCCGGTGCGAATGACCTCCGCGACCGGATGAGGGCCATGGGGATCGATCGGAGCGTCCCTGCGGAGCTCGACGAACGCGTCGGCGACCTCGCTGCCGCCGCTCTTGGCAGCGATGCGCTCGATCACGCCCTCGGGGCTCATCATGTCGACCATCGCCACGTCCCCGAGCGTCGGGACGGCGAGCGCGGCGAGGTGGGCGGCGCGCTGCTTCTGATCGAGCGCGTCCTCCATCAGCGCGCCCGCCTCGGCGAGCAGTTCGGAGGCCGCCTGCTCGCGATTCAGATGGGTCCGCAGACTGGCCACCCAGAGCCCGGCGAGAGACCCCGCGATCACGGTGGCGACTGCGATCAGGTACTGGGCCGTGTCGACGTCCTGGTGCCAGAGGATCGATAGAACCGCCAGCACGAAGCAGAAGACCCCGACCACGGTCGTCTCGGGCAGCGAGGCGCTCATGGCCGCGATCACCGGGGCGACGGCGAGCAGCCCGATCAGCACAGCAGTCGATCCGATCAGCGCGTCGAGGACCGCGATCGCGCTGGCCACGAGCATCGCGATCAGCGCCGGCCCCGAGAGCTCCTGCAGACTCGTCAGGGTCGGCGGAGGGGTGATCAGCTCCCGATCCCTGAGAGGAGGCATGCGCTAATCGTAAATCGGTACCGCCCGTAAGCAGTAAACCGACGGATTTGGTCGAGATTCGGCCCCGACCGAGCCGTCAGATCAGAGGCGGCTCTTGAGCAGTTCCTTGCCCTGCTCGGCGCCCTTCTGACTCTCGTGCTGAGCCTTGCGGAAGAAGTCCGCGAGCTCCGAGTCGTTCTCGCGCTCAGCGTCCTGGATGTAGTTCTCCAGCCGCAGCGCGTTGGAGAGGCACTGCTCGGTGAACCAGATGATGTTGTAGTCCTTGTCCTTGGTGCCGGTGACTCCGCCGGTCTCGGCTGCTGTTGCCTCCATGGGTGCGATTCCTCCTCAGTTCGTGTCGCGCACTCGTAGGGGGCGAGTACCCGCGGTACGCCCGGGATAACCGAGAACCCCTCGGGCGGGGCCAATCAGGCGGCCAGAGGCACGATCCGACCGGCTTCCCGCGTAAGGGGACATAACGCGGGTTCCCGAGCGTTCCATCTGCTGAGAGCCGCCATCGAGGAGCCCACTCCGCCCCGCCGTTTGCTCGTCCTGCAGCGGAGGTAACCGATCAGCGAGACGAGCGCGAGGAGGTTGGTTCGAGATGAAGGCCCTGACATTCCATGGAAAGCGGGACGTGCGTGTCGACAATGTCCCGGACCCCGCCATCAAGGAGCCCACCGATGCTGTGGTGAGGGTCACGTCGACCGCGATCTGCGGGTCCGACCTGCACCTCTACGAGGTCCTCGCGCCCTTCCTCGAGGAGGGCGACATTCTCGGCCACGAGCCGATGGGCATCGTCGAAGAGGTCGGCTCCGAGGTGAAGCAGATCAAGGCGGGCGACCGCGTTGTGATCCCGTTCAACATCTCCTGCGGCGATTGCTACATGTGCAACCAGGGCCTCTATGCCCAGTGCGAGACGACCCAGGTCCACGAGCACGACAAGGGCGCCGCCCTGTTCGGCTACACCAAGCTCTACGGCGAGGTCCCCGGCGGCCAGGCGCAGTACCTGCGCGTGCCGCAGGCCCAGTTCGGGCCGATCAAGGTGCCGGAGAACGGCCGCTCGGACGAGCACTTCCTCTTCCTCTCCGACGTCCTCCCCACCGCCTGGCAGGCGGTCGAGTACGCCGCCATCCCGCAGGGCGGCAGCGTCGCCGTCTACGGACTCGGGCCGATCGGGCAGATGTGCACACGCATCGCGCGGCAGCGCGGCGCGGAGATCGTGATCGGCGTCGACCGGGTTCCCGAGCGGCTCGAGATGGCCGCCCGCCACGACGTCCAGACCCTGAACGCGGACGAGCACGACGACGTCCCCGCCGCGATCCGCGAGATGACCGGCGGCCGCGGCCCCGACAGCGTGATCGACGCGGTCGGGATGGAGGCGCACGGCGCCCCACTCGGCAGGGCCGCCCAGACTGCAGCCGGCTTCCTGCCGAAGTCCGTGGCGGAGAAGGCGATTGAGAGGTTCGGTGTCGACCGGATGGAGGTCCTACACGAGTGCATCGACACGGTGCGGCGAGGCGGAACGCTGTCAATCAGCGGCGTCTACGGCGGCCAGCTGGACCCGATCCCCATGATGCAGCTCTTCGACAAGGGCATTCAGGTCCGGATGGGACAGGCGCACGTGAAGCGCTGGATCGACGAGATCATGCCCTTAGTCGAGGACGAGGACGACCCCCTCGGGGTCGATGACCTCGCGACGCACCGCCTGCCCCTCGATCGGGCGCCCG
>JBKPTM010000189.1:0-7910 GCA_046765935.1 Actinomycetota bacterium
GCGCGCCTCGCCACCGTCGGGACGGAGCAGGGTGGTCAGCATCCGGATGGTCGTCGTCTTGCCGGCCCCGTTCGGCCCGAGCATCCCGTAGACGCTGCCGCGGCGCACGGCGAGGTCCACGCCGCAGACGGCGCGGGTGTCGCCGAATGATTTCTCGAGGCCGGTCGCCTCGATTGCTAGTGGTGACTGGGTGTTCATAGTCGTTCCCTGACGGGTCCCGCGATGCCTACGACCGTTACGGAGGTCGAACTAATCGGCCGGCTCATCCCTTGCCGGGGGCCCCAAACGGGCCACCCAGCGACCGTAACAAATGGCGCCGGCGCGGCGGCGATACGGTTCCAGGCCCGGTGGCAAAGGCTAAGACGATCCCCGACCTCAGCGCCGAGCGGCCGTATGCCGAAGCCGCGGCGAGGATCGTCGCTGTCCGCGCGTCTGAGCTCATGGAGCATGCGGAGGGCGTGCTCGACACCGGCGACATCGAGAGGGTCCACGACATGCGGGTGGCGACGCGACGGCTGCGGGCAGCGCTCGAGATCTTCGAGCCCTGCTTCCCGGCCAATCCCTACCAGGAGGCCCTGGGCGAGGTGAAGCGGCTCGCGGACGCGCTCGGCGAGCGGCGTGACCGGGACGTGGCGATCGCGACGCTGCACGGCTTCAGCGATCAGATGCCGGCGCCCGACCGGCGCGGGATCGGTTCGCTGATCGACCAGCTCCGGGCCGAGCAGGAGGAGGCCAATCGGGAGCTGGCGCCGTTGGTGGAGCGCCCGCACCTCACCTCGCTGCGGGAGAGCCTGGACGAGCTCGTCGTCTCCGCCCGGAGCGAGGCGTGAAGGCCCGCCCGGTCAAGAAGCTCGACCCGAGCCGCGCGCTGGACGAAAACGCTGCGCGGATCGTGCAGGTGAGGCTCGACGAGATGCTGGCGTTCGCGCCGCGAGCGCTCGATGGCAAGACGAAGGCGCAGCACGACATGAGGATCGCCGCCAAGCGCCTGCGATACGTCCTCGAGCTGACCGGCTTCGTCTTCGGCAAGTCCGCCGACACCGCGCGCCGACGGGCCCGCGATCTCCAGGACATCCTCGGCGAGGTTCATGACTGTGACGTGATGCTGCCCCGCGTGCGGGCGCACCTCGAGGGCTTGCGGGGCCGCGACGCCGATGTCGTCCGGGCGAAGGCCGGGCGCGCGCCGGACCTCGACCCGAGGCTCGCTGCTCGTGCGCCGCATCGCACCGCCTACCGCGGCCTCGATGTTCTCGCCGTCTACCTCGAGGCTCGTCGCAAGCTCCTCGAGGACCGCTTCGCGGACTTCTGGAGGCGCCAGGAGCAGACCGGGACCTGGATCCGGCTGGAGCGCGCCGTCGATGCGCACCTGCAGCGGGCCCGCGAGGCGCGCCGTACGGCCAGGGCCGCGGAGCGAGCCCGCGAGCGGGCCGAGGCCGCCGAACGAGCCGCCCGGCAGGCCGAGGCCCAGGCCGAGCAGGCGCGGCTGGACCGGGAGCGGGCCGAGGGCGAAGCGGCGGGACAGCCCGGACACCGCACCGAAAGTGGCGAGGGGGTTCCCCGAGCCGGGGATCCAGCTCCCCGCCAGCGGGGCTAGATCGAGTCAAGATCCGGTTTCAGCGAAGCTCACCGGTCTCTCGGGAGCGACGGACCACTTCCCCCTTCCCCAGCCGATTTTCGTCCCATCCGCGAGCCGGGCGGTCACGTGCCCGAGCGGCGGCTTGCCCCAGAGCGTTGCCTCCACCGGCCGCCTCGGATCTTCCTCGCCTAGTCCGCGCGTGACGTCCTCAGACGGATAGGTGACCACCAGCGAACCCGCGCGGACCCAGAAGGGAATACGGCCGAGCGGAGCCTCGGCGTCGATCCAGCTACCTCCTTCGGTGCGCTGTTGGGTCCACCAGTCGATCCACTCCCCGCGCGGCAGATACGTACGGCGCTCCGTGGCGCCCTCCTCCAGCACCGGAGCGACCCAGAGCGAGGGGCCGAACATGTAGGAGTCCGAGATCGCCCAGCCCTCGGTGTCTTCTGGATCGACCAGACATAGCGGCCGCATGATCGGCAGCCCGGTGCGCGCCGCGGTCGCCGCGGCCGCCCTTATGTAGGGGACCAGCCGCTCGTGGAGCAGCACCGCCTCTCGGTAGAGCTCCAGCACGGTCGCGTCGTACGTCCAGGCCTCCTGCTGGAAACGGCCGTGGGCCTGCATCAGCGGTGAGAGCGCGCCGAGCTGGGCCCAGCGGACGAGCAGCTCCGGCCCGCAGCGCTCCGCCAGGCGCCGGCCCAGATACCCGCCGACGTCGTGGGAGAGGTTGGAGAACCCGCTGGCGGCGCAGGTCAGCAGGGAGGTGAGCAGCACCCGCAGCGACCAGAAGTCCGAGGCCTGGTCACCGCCCCAGAGCATCCCGGTGGCCTGCTGGCCGGTCCAGCCGGAGCGGCCGAAGACCACCCCGCGGCCCTCGCCATGGACCGCGTCGAGCGCCTCCTGGGTCGTCTCGCGATAGAGCCGCCCGTACTCCCAGGCGGCCTCGGCCCCGCTGCGCCCGTCGGCGAGCAGCGCGTCGGGCGGAAAGTAGTAGCCCTCGCCGTCGTCGGCCTTGACGCCCTGGACGCCCAGCTCGAACACTCCCCTGGCGAGCTCGCGCCACCAATCGCGCGCCCCCCTCGAGGTGAAGTCCACGATCGAGCCGGTGCCCATCCACCAGCGCCCGACATAGGGCTCGCCCCCGGCGGCCCGGACGTAGTATCCGGACTCGGCGCCCTCTGCATAGTTCTCGGCTGGAGCAGCGTGCAGCTGCTCGGACTCGGCGTCGGGCGGACGCTGCCCATCGATCGATTCGAGATTGACCCAGGGAGTCACCCAGACGACCGTCCGGACCCCGTCCTCGCGCATCCCCTCGACCAGCCCGGGCGCGTCCGGGAACTGGTGGGGGTTGAAGTCCCAGGTGTTGTACTGGGTCTCCCAGGGCGAGTCGATCACGATCGCGTCGAGCGGCAGATCGTTGCGGCGATAGCCGCGCCAGTCGTCCTCGACGTCGTCCTGGTGCTCGTAGACGTCGCGGCTCTTCCAGTGCCCGTAGGCCCACTCCGGCAGCAGCGCCGGGAGCCCCGTTTCGCGGAGGAAGGCGCGGAGCCTCGCAGCCGGGCTCGTCCCGACGAACAGGTGGACCAGCAGCGGCCCGGCGACCGTACGCACCGAGACGGAGACCTGATCGCCGCTCAGGTCGACCTCCACCCCCGGGCCGGAGGTCTCGATCCAGGCCGCCCAGCCCGCCGAGGAGAGCAGCCAGGGGACGGGCGCGTAGTCGCCCTGGGGGATGCCGCCGTCCTCCAGCAGCTCGGGCGGGCAGTCCGGGCCCGTGTAGCGGCGGTCGGCACCGAGGCTGACGCGACGTCCGCGCTGATCGAAGTCGAGTCCGTGGCGCGCGCCCAGACCGGTGACACGCTCGCCCTCGAGCAGCGGCCAGCTCGCGCCGAGGCGCAGCCAGCCGCTATCAGCCGGATCGACCCGGATCAGCAGGCGGTCGGCCGCCGGGGATGAGGCCTCCACGTCCTCCTCATCCAGCGTCACCGGCTCACTTCGCTCCTCGTGGACCAGGACCCCCTCGGTCAGCGTGATCAGCTGGTCACGCGCAGTGCCCCGGCAGGCCCACGGGCGCAAGCCGGAGAGCAGCCGCGCCGCGACCTCCTCTCCGCTCCACAGCCCTCTCGCGGGCGCTTCCCTCTCGAATGCGACGCCGATGCGCTGAGTGTGCCAGTGCCCTCGTTCACGACCTCTTTACGTGGTCACAACGACCTCGTAACGGGATTTTCCCTGCATACGGCCAGCCTGTCACTGAACGAAGAATCCAGAGAAAGGGTCAACGATGAACCCGATATCCACCACGAGGGTGGACCTGCACTGTCACTCGACTGCCTCGGAGATCTCGAAGCTCGGGATCCAGCGCAGCCTCGGACTGCCGGAGTGCGCGACTCCGCCGGAGGAGGTCTATGAGCTCGCCAAGCGGCGGGGCATGGACTTCGTGACGATCACCGACCACGACACGATCGACGGCTGCCTGGAGATCGCCGATCGCGACGACGTCTTCATCTCCGAGGAGCTCACCGCCTGGTTCCGCGGCGAGCCGCAGGCGGTCCACGTCCTCTGCTTCGGCCTGACGCCGGACGACCACGCCCGGCTCCAGGAGTGGAACCACGATCTCGAGGCCTGCGCCGAGTACCTCCACTCCCACCGGATCGCCTGCTCCCTGGCACATCCCTTCTACGCGGTCGAAGCGCCTCTCTCTCCGGCGCACCGCAGGCAGCTCGCGCAGCTGTTCCCGGTCTGGGAGACCCGCAACGGCTCCCGCGCGCGCGAGCTCAACATGCCGGCCGCGATCTACATCGAGACGCACGGTGGAACCGGCACCGGCGGCTCCGATGACCACGCCGGCGTGGACATCGGGAGGACGTTCACCGAGACGCCCCCCGCGGCCACGCCGGAACAGTTTCTCCGCCACATCCGGGAGGGGCGCGCCGACGCCCGCGGCGAGCAGGGCAGCGCCGCCAAGTGGGCGCACGCCGCGATGGCGCTCGGCACACGGGCGCTGCTGCTCGCCGACGCCGATTCCAGTAACAACGGCCACGGCGCCGCCCCCGATCCGGATTCGATTCTGAAGATCGCCGAGCGGGTGATGAGCGAAGGGGACACGAGACGCGGTGAGGTCACCGGCGACCTCGGGCCGCAGGACGCGCGGGCGCTGCTGGAGGCCTTCGTCGCCTCGGTCGGGGTCGAGCCCGGGCGCTCCCTGATCGACCACATGCAGGCCGACGACTTCAGCCACGCGGAGCTGGCGCGGCGTGCCCGGCGTGTTCACGAGCGCCGGCTGCGCCAGGTCGTCGGCGAGACCGTCCAGGCCATCGAGAGCGGCGTCGAGCCGTCGGAGCTCGCAGCCCAGGCGATCGTCGCCGGCCAGAACCTGTTCCAGGCGGCAATCCCGGCGATTCCCTACGCGCCCGCGGCCGCCTTCCTGGGCAAGGAGAAGGCCAAGCTCAACCCGAGCGAGGGCCCGAAGCGGATCGCGCTGATCGCCGATGCGATCAGCAGCGTCCACGGGGTCACCCGCACGATCGAACGCGTCCGGGAGCTGGGGGTGCCCGGCTACGAGGTGGAGGTGATCGGGACAGACCGCGACGTCGACCGCCGCCTACCGGCCGTCGCCGAGGTCGACGTTCCGTTCTACGCGGGCCTCGAAGTCGGGATGCCGAGCCTGCCGGCGATGGTCGAGGCCCTCGCCGAGGGGCATTTCGACGCCGTGCACCTGACGGCGCCGGGCCCCGCCGGCGTCACCGCCGCCCTGATCGCGCGGATCATGGAGCTCCCGGTCCTCGGCAGCTGGCACACCGAGCTGGGCGCGTACGCCGGGCTGCGCTCGGCCTCCGGCGAGCTGGAGCGAGGTGTGGATTACGCGCTCTCGGCCTTCTACCGCCAGTGCGGCCGTGTCCTCTCCCCGAGCCCGGCCAGCGACGAGTCCCTCGCCCGCCTGGGCGTCGAGCGGGCGCTGATCGGGCGCTGGGGGAGGGGCGTGGACATCTCGCGCTTCGACCCCGCCCTGCGGGACCCGGATCGGTATCCCGGTGAGGTGAAGGTCCTCTACGCGGGCCGGCTGACCAAGGAGAAGGGCGCCGACCTCCTCGTCGAATCCTTCCTCCGGGCCTACGCGACGGACCCCCGCCTGCACCTGTTGCTCGCGGGCGGCGGGCCGGAGGAGGGAACGCTCCGGGAGCGCCTCGGGGAGCAGGCCACGTTCCTCGGCTGGCTCGAGGGCGAGGAGCTGGCGCGCGCCTACGCGAGCGCCGACGCCTTCCTCTTCTGCAGCCGCACCGACACCTTCGGGCAGGTGCTCGTCGAGGCGGGCGCGAGCGGCCTGCCGGTTGTCGCAGTGGACGAGGGGGGTCCGTCCTCGATCGTGGTCGACGGTGAGACCGGCCGGCTCTGCGAGCCCCACGCGGCCATGCTGGCGGCGGCGATTCTGCAGCTCGCGGACTCGCCCTCCTGGCGCGCCAAGCTGGGCCGCCAGGCCCGGGAGGCGGCGCGCGCCCGCACCTGGGAGGCGTCGATGCTGCAGCTCGGGGACGGTTATGACCGGGTAACCGAGCCGGCCGAGGTGCCTCGCATCAAGCTGGTCAGAGCCGCTTAGGTGGCGCCCCTAATATGAGGGCGTGACCGACGAGCTAGCCCAGCAGGCGACCGAATCGAGCGGGCCTGCTGCCGACGGAGGCGCGACGGTCACGCCGGAGGCCGTGCGGACCACGGCGACGGAACCGGACCTCACCGACCCGGCCCTCTACTTCAACCGCGAGCTCTCCTGGCTCGACTTCAACGACCGGGTCCTGCAGCTGGCCGAGGATCCCCGGGTCCCGCTACTCGAGCGGGTCAACTTCTGCTCGATCTACGAGGACAACCTCGACGAGTTCTTCATGGTGCGGGTCGCCGGGCTGCACGAGAAGGTCGAGCAGAAGATCGACGCCCGCGGAGCCGACGGGATGGCCCCGGCCGACGTCCTCGAGCTGATCCGCCCCCGCACGATCGAGCTGCGCGAGCGACTGACCCGCTGCTTCGAGGACGAGATCCAGCCGGCCCTCGCCGAGCACGGCATCCGGATCATCCCGCTGAGCGCCGCGAACGCCACGGAGCGAGAGGAGGTCGAGCACCTCTTCACCAGCCAGGTCTTCCCGGCCCTGACGCCGCTGGTCATCGGCCGGGGACGGCCGTTCCCCTACATCTCGAACATGTCGCTCAGCCTCGGCGTCCTGCTCCGCAACCCGGAGAAGGGCGAGGAGGTCGCCGCTCGCGTCAAGGTCCCGAAGGAGCTGCTGCGCCGCTTCCTCTCGATCGGCGACGGGTTCACGTTCGTCCCACTCGAGGAGGTGATCGCGGCCAACCTCGACGACCTCTTCCCGGGCATGGAGATCGTCCATCACTCGCTCTTCCGGGTGACCCGGGACACCGACTACGACGTCTCCGACGAGGCCGATGACCTGCTGCTGGCGGTCGAGGAGGAGGTCCGGCGCCGGCGCTTCGGCGAGGTGGTCCGGCTCGAGATCTCTCCCGACATGGAGCCGCGGCTGCTGGACCAGCTGGTGGAGGCGATGAAGATCGACGAGCAGCAGGTCTTCGAGGTCCCTGGCCTGATCGGCCTCGACGACCTCGCCGACGTCTACTCGGTCCAGGGGTTCCGGGAGCTCCGCTACCCGCCCTGGAAGGGCGTCACGCCGCCGCAGCTCCAGCAGGGCAGCCGGACGCACCGCGAGGTCGACGTTTTCGTGGCGATGCGGCAGGGCGACATCCTGGTCCATCACCCCTACGACTCCTTCACCAGCTCGGTCGAGCGCTTCGTGCGGCAGGCGGTCGAGGATCCGAACGTCCTCGCGATCAAGGAGACGATCTACCGTACCAGCGCCGACTCCCCGCTCGTCCCGGCGCTGATCGACGGCTCGGAGCGCGGCAAGCAGGCGGTCTGCCTGGTGGAGCTGAAGGCCCGCTTCGACGAGAGCGCGAACATCCGCTGGGCGAGGGCGCTGGAGGAGGCGGGGGTGCACGTCGTCTACGGCATCCCCGGGCTGAAGACGCACGTCAAGTGCATCCTGATCGCCCGCCGCGAGGGCGACGGTGTGCGCAACTACGTGCACATCGGGACCGGGAACTACAACCCGAAGACCGCTCGGCTCTACACCGACTTCGGCCTCTTCACAGCGGATCAGGAGATCGGCGACGACATCGCCGAGATGTTCAACTACCTGACCGGCTACGCCCGCCCGAGCGGCTATCGCAAGGTGCTGGTCGCGCCGTTCAACCTCAAGGAGGGGATCGTCGGCGAGATCGACCGCGCGATCGAGGCCCACTCCGCCGAGCGGCCGGCGCGCATCCGGATGAAGAT
>JBKPTM010000190.1:0-4183 GCA_046765935.1 Actinomycetota bacterium
GCGATGGAGGGAGCCAACCGCGAGAGCAAGCAGAAGTACGGGGTCGAGTTCTCACTGCGGGTCGGGATCAACTCCGGCGAGGTGATGGCCGGGGCCGTGGGCGACCGCTATACGGTGATGGGTGACGCGGTCAACGTCGCCGCGCGCCTCCAGGCCGCGGGGCGGCCGGACAGTGTCACCGTCGGTGAGCCGACCTACCGGGCCACCGGGGGCGCGATCGCCTACGAGCGACTCGAGCCGCTCACCCTGAAGGGCAAGGAGGAGCCGGTCCCCGCCTGGGAGGCGACCGGCGTGCTCTCGGAGCCTCGGCGCGGCCCGGGCCGCGCCCAAACACCGCTGATCGGTCGCGAGGAGGAGGCGGGGCTGCTCGCCTCGCTCGTCGAGCGTGTCGAGGGGGAGGGACGGCCCCACCTCGTCACGGTGATCGGACAGGCCGGGGTGGGCAAGTCGCGACTGCTCCGCGAGCTGATGTCCGACCTGGGCTCCTCGGACGAGCCGCCGACGGTTCGGCGCGGGCAGTGCCCGCCCTATGGCTCCGGCATCGCCTACTGGGCGCTGGCGGAGGTGCTCAACGAGGAATTCGAGATCCGCGACACCGACACGCCCGAGGCGGCGTGGGAGAAGCTCCGCTCGGGAGTCGGGCAGCTGATGAAGGAGCTCGGTGACGAGTCCGCCGGGGAGCGGAACGCCGCCCTGCTGGCCATCCCGCTCGGCCTCGACCCGCCGGAGGAGCTCCGCCCCCTCGAGGAGGACCCACAGCGGATGCGCGAGGCACTCTTCTCCGCGGCCCGCGCCGTCGTCGAGGGGATCGCGCAGCGCAAGACGCTGGTGCTCGCGATCGACGACATCCACTGGGCAGACGAGGGCATGCTCGACCTGATCGACCACCTCGCTCGCTGGGTGCGCGCTCCGCTGCTGCTCGTCTGTCTGAGCCGCGACGAGCTGCTCGAGCGGCGACCCGACTGGGGCGGCGGCCGCCGCAACGCGACGACGATCGCGCTCGAGCCGCTCACCGACGAGGAGACGCGCAAGCTCGTCGAGAGCCTGCTGCCGAGCTCGGACAATGGCGCCGCGAACGTCGTGCCGCAGGTCGCAGAGCGCTCCGGCGGCAACCCGCTCTTTGCGGAGGAGATGGTCAATCGCCTGCTGGAGGAGGACACCGTCGAGACCGCCGCGCTGCCCCGCACCGTGCAGTCGCTCCTCGCCGCCAGGCTCGACTCGCTCGATCGCCTGGAGCGCCGGCTGCTTCAGTCGGCCTCGGTGATCGGGCAGACCTTCTGGGAGGGAGCCCTGACCCCGACGGCCGCTGAGGAGGGCCTCGATCTCGGTCACACGCTCGCCGCGCTGGAGGAGAAGGACCTGCTGGTCCCCAGCACGGGCAGCCGCCTCGCCGGGGAGCGGGAGTACGCGTTCAAGCACGTCCTGATCCGCGACGTCGCCTACTCGATGCTTCCCAAGTCGGTCCGCTGCCGGAAGCACGTCGAGGTGGCGGAGTTCATCCGGGGAAGGGCGGGCGAGCGCTCGGACGGCGTCATCGGCCTGGTCGCGGAGCACTTCGCGCGCGCCTCGGCATTGGGATCGGAGGCGGGGCTCGAGCCCGACGAGCTCGCCGCGCTGCAGAGCCAGGCGCTGGAGGCCCTGGAGGCCGCCGGCGACGCGGCCGCGGCCCTCTATTCGAACGCCGAGGCGTTCGATCGCTACACCGCCGCCCTTGAGATCTCTGACTCCCTTGACCCGGACGTGGTGGCTCGCATCGGCGAGAAGCGGGGCGACGTCGCGCTGCGGATGGGCCGGGTGGACGCGGCCGTCGGGGTCTGGGAGCGCTGCCTCGCCTATCACCGCTCCCAGGAGGACCTCGCCCGCGTCGCGGACCTGCACCGCAAGATCGGCGCGGCCCTCTGGCACAAGGGCGAGCGCCGCGCCTCGATCGACAACTACCAGCGAGGGATCGACCTCCTGAAGGACGGCCCGCCCTGCATCGAGCTCGTGCGCCTTTACGAGGAGGCCGCCTCGCTCTACATGCACACCGGCGACAACATGCTCGCGATCTACGCGTCGGAGAAGGCGCTGCGGCTCGCCGAGCGACTCGACGAGGCCCGCGCGGCGAGCCGGGCGCACGGCATCTTCGGCCGGGTCTTCGGCCGCATTGGCGATTCCGAGAAGGCGCGGGAGAACCTGGAGCGCTCCGTCGCGCTCGCCCGGGAGTCCGACCGGGCCGAGGCCGTGCGGGCCCTGCTCACCCTCGGCTACCACCTCGAGGTCTCGGAGGCCGACTACCAAGGCGCGGCCGAGGCCTACCGCGAGGCCCTGGAGATCGCCCAGGAGGTGGGCGATCTGCCCTCCCAGGTCGAGCTGCACGCCTCGCTCGCGCAGCTGGCGGTCCACAGTGCCGACTGGGACGAAGTCGAGCGGGCGACGGAGGCGAGCGCCAAGCTCGCCGAGCGCGAGGGGCTGCACGGCAAGCTCTGCTTCCCGGACCTGATGCGGGGCATCCTGAGCTGGCGCGCCGCCCGCTGGGACGACGCGATCCGCTACTACACCCGCGCCCACGAGCAGGGCGAGCAGGTCGGGCGCTCCGAGGTTGCCTTCTCCGCGCTCTTCTGGCTCGCCGCCGCCCTCCGCGACAGCGGCAACCTGGCGGGTGCCGAGACCGAGCTGGCCCGGGCGCTCGACATCTGCGAGCGGGCCGGGTTGATCGCGCAGTCCGTCGAGGCGATCTCGGCACGCGCCGTCGCCCTCGCCCTAGCCGGTCGCGACGAGCAGGCCCGGGCCGCCGCCGAGGAGGCCGAGCGCCTGGCTGGCCGGCTGCATTACCCCGTTGGCCAGGCCGCCAAGGCCGAGGCGGCGGCGGCCGCCGCCGAGAACGCCGCGGCCTGCGCGGGCGCGATCGACGAGGCGCGCGGCCGCTGGCTCGAGCTCGGTCGCCCGCTCGACGCCGCACGCTGTCTCGTGCTGCGCGCCCGGCTTCTCTCCGAGTCGGACCCCGATACCGCCAGCGAGCTGCTCGACGCGGCGGCCGCGGAGTACGAGGAGCTCGGTGCGCCCGCCCTCGCCGCCCGGGCGCGCGACGCGGTGCCCTCCTGACGGCTGCCTGCAGGGACGCGGGCGCTCCATAGAATCGAGCCGTGGCCAAGCGCCCCACCAACTGGATCCTCACTGGGTCGCTCGAGAACTTCCGGATCAACGTCGAGCGCGGCTTCGACGTGATCGGCTTCAAGGAGCGGCGCCGCCGGCAAGCGGAGGACTTCGAGCCGGGCGACGAGATCTTCTTCTACGTCACCGGCGTCCAGGCGTTCGGCGGAATCGCTCGGGTGAAGTCGGAGATGTTCGAGGACCGCTCACGGATCTGGCCCGGCAGGAAGAAGAGCGACCCTCCGAGCAGGCCGCGCGAGCCATACCCGTGGCGGGTCGAGGCCGAGCCGGTCGTCGTCCTGCCCGAGGACCACTTCGTGCCCGCGGAGGAGCTCGTCACGGAGCTCGAGCACGTCCGCAAGTGGCCGCCGGACCACTGGCACCTCGCGTTCCAGGGCCAGCTGCGCACGATCGGCGAAAAGGACGCCGACCTGCTCCGCAGCCGACTCGAGTCGCAGACCGCCGCGGCGCGCGCGTGACGGACGAGGGCACCGAACTAGTCCACGAGCGCCACTTCACCAGGGAGGAGGCGAACGCCCTCCTGCCGCAGCTGACGACGCTGCTCACCCAGCTCCGTGAGGCCAAGGACGAGCTCACTGACGCCGAGGCACACGAGTCCCTTTCCGAGGCGGCGCCGACCAACGGCGGTGGCGAGGAGGGCCGGCAGGTCGGCGTGGCCTTCCTCGAGGTGAGGCGGATGCTCGAGACCGTCGAGCGGGCCGGGCTCGTCCTCCGCGACATCGACAGGGGACTGATCGACTTCCCGGCACTCTCGGACGGCCGGGAGATCTACCTGTGCTGGGAGCTCGGCGAGGACGAGGTTGCCTACTGGCATGACCTCGAGGGCGGTTACGGTGGCCGCGAGCCGCTCGACTGAGGGTCACTTCTCGCGCAAGCTGCTCAGCGATCTCCGTGGCCTGGGAGGGAACGAGCGAATCGCGGTGATCGGCGCGGCCGTGATGGTCGGCAGCCTGGCCCTGCCCTGGTACCAGTCGCCGATCTCGAACGACCTCGTCCTCACCGGGATAGGCGCCTTCGGCTGGGCCGAGGG
>JBKPTM010000191.1:0-2290 GCA_046765935.1 Actinomycetota bacterium
CAACGATCCCGTCGACGCCCCGTTCGCGGGCCTCCCGCGCGTCGTCGGGATGCAGGATGCCCTTGAGGACGATCGGCAGCGAGCTGGTCCCACGCAGCCAGTCGAGCCGTTCCCAGGTGAGACGCGGGTTCGCGAACACGCCGAGGAATTGGCCGACCGCGGCGCCGATGTCCTCCTCGGGCGGCTTCTCCAAGCCCGAGCGGAAGACGGGATCCGACAGGTACTGGGCGATCCCGATGCCCTCCAGGAACGGCAGATAGGCCTGCTGGAGGTCCCTGGGCTTCCAACCCGGCAGGTAGTTGTCGACGGTGAGAACGATCGCCGAGTAGCCCGTGGCCTCGGCCCGCCGGACCAGGCTGGCGGCGAGCTCGTCGTCGTTCGGCCAGTAGAGCTGGAACCAGCGCGGGGCGTCGCCGTTCGCGTCCGCGATCTCCTCCAGCGGCGTGGCCGATGCCGTGCTGGTGATCAGTGGCACCCCGACGGCCGCGGCGGCCCGGGCCGATGCGAGCTCGCCCTGGTCATGGAGCAGGGTCTGCACGCCGACTGGCGCCAGGAGGACCGGCGCGGGCATGCTCGTGCCGAGGAGCTCGGCCGAGAGGTCCCGCACCGAGAGATCCTGGCGCAGGACCCGCGGGACGATCCGCCAGCGGCGGAAGGCCTCGAGGTTCGACCGCATCGTGTCCTCGGATCCGGCCCCTCCGAAGATGTAGGCGATCGCGCGGTCATCGAGCGATTCGCGGGCGCGCTCCTCGAGCTCGGCCCACGCCATGGGGAGGGTCGGGCGCTCGCCGGCGAGCATCCCCTTGGCGTAGATCTCGCGGTAGTAGTCGCCGAAGAGGGGAGGCGGTGTCTCGGGGGCCGCCATGCCCCGGGACCCTATCCGGGCTCGTTACCCCGTCGGGGGTGGCGCGGGACCCGGCTTCGGCTTCTTCGGGTGCTTCTTCTTCTTGGCGAGCACCTTCGGCGGCTTGCCCAGCTCGCGGCTGCAGAGGCCTCCCGAGCACCCGCTCAGCTTCGCGAGCTTCTTCAGGAGGTACTTGCGGACCGGGAAGTAGCGGGAGTTCTTGTAGATCGAGTTGAGCTCGAGCGGATCCGTGGCGAGGTCGTACATCTCGCGGTTTCCGTTCGAGTACTTGACCAGCACATAGCGGTTGGTGTGGATCGCGCGGTAGCGCGGCGCGACGATCGCGCGGGAGATCTGGGCCGTGTGGTCCTGGTCGAGGTTCTTCACGTACTTGCTGAAGTGGACGCCCTTGCCGGCCGAGGCGGCGGATGGAGTCCCCGGCTCCGCGGTCGCCCCCGGAGGGCCGGTCTCGAGCAGGATCGGCCGGGTCGACTTGAGGTTCGGGTCATCGGCGTAAGGAAGGAGCGAGCGGCCGTCCTGCGGCAGGCCCGGCTCGGCGTCGGCGATCTTGAGGATCGTCGCGGTGATATCGGCGTTCCAGACCGCTGCGCGGGGAAGGCCACCCGCGGGAATGCCGGGACCGCGAATCATGAGGGGGACCTGCACAGAGGGCTCGTACGGCGCGAACTTCCCCTGGTGCAGGCGATGCTGTCCCTGCATGAAGCCGTTGTCGGAGGTGAAGATCAGGTAGGTGTTGCCGAGCACGCCGCGGGCCGCGAGGTCATTGACGATCCGCTCGACCGCGTCGTCCACCGAGAGGAGGGTCTCGAGACGGTGCTGATACCGGGTCTGGATCTTCGCGATCAGTCCCGGCCCGAAGCGCCTGATCACGCGGATCCAGCCGGGCTTGTCCTTGACGTTCTTCTCGTTGAAGCTGGGATCGATCGGCAGCGGTGAGGTCGCGAAGGCATTCTCGTACTTCGTGTCCGGCGTCGCCGGGTCGTGGGGCGCGAAGAACTGGACCTGCATGTAGAGGGGGCTGTCCGGGAACGCCGTGAAGTGGTTGTTGATCCGGTCGACCGCGAGGTCCGAGTAGACGTTGGTCGAGTAATCGTCCGGGCTGTACGCCTTTTCGACGCCGTTCTGGTCCAGCGTGAACCCGGTGTAGGCGGAGGACGGTCCGATGAAGCCGTAGAACTCGCCCTTCGCCGGGAAGGGTCCCCACCCGGGTGGGACGTAGGTGGGCCCGCCGGAGTTGTTCTCGCCGAATCCGTTCGGCATCTTGCCGATGTGGATCGTCCGGTAGCCGGCCTTCTGCAGCCAGACCGGCATGTCGTTCTTGTCGTTGAACTGGCTGTAGCCGCCCTGCGGCGGCGTGTTCCCCATGACGTGGTGGTTGTGGGCGTACTGCCCGGTCTGCACCGTGACCCGCGACGGGCAGCAGAG
>JBKPTM010000192.1:0-4396 GCA_046765935.1 Actinomycetota bacterium
GGTCGTCGAGATCGTCGCCAAGCCCAAGGCGCGGGTCCGCTACACGACCGTCCAGAACTGGTCGCAGAACGTCTACAACCTCGTCACCAAGCGGGCGGTCGCCCACGAGGACGCGACGATGGAGTGGGTCGACTGCAACCTGGGCTCGAAGCTGACCATGAAGTACCCGTCGATCTACCTGCTCGGCGAGCGGGCGCACGGCGAGATCCTCTCGATCGCGTTCGCGGGCCAGGGCCAGCACCAGGACGCGGGCGGCAAGATCATCCACGCCGCTCCGAAGACGACCTCCTCGATCTTCTCCAAGTCGATCTCCAAGGACGCCGGCCGGACCAGCTATCGCGGCCTGCTCGAGGTCGCCAAGGGCGCGGTCGAGTCGAAGTCCAAGGTGGTCTGCGACGCGCTGCTGCTCGACGAGCACTCTCGCTCCGACACCTACCCGACGATCCGCATCGGCGAGGACGACGTCGACGTCGGCCACGAGGCGACGGTCTCGAAGATCGGCGAGGAGCAGATCTTCTACCTCCAGTCACACGGGCTGGACGAGGAGGAGGCCTCCAAGATGATCGTCAACGGCTTCATCGAGCCGATCACCAAGGAGCTCCCGATGGAGTACGCCGTCGAGATGAACCGCCTGATCGAGCTGCAGATGGAGGGCTCGATTGGCTGAGTCCGCTGCCGCGGCGGCGACCGCCGAGCCCGATTGGTTGACCGAGCGGCGCCGTGACGGCGCCGCTTTGGCGACCGAGCTCGGTCTGCCCAGCCAGAAGACGAAGGGCTGGGAGTTCACCGACCTCACTGAGCTGATCGAGGCGGACTTCACCGTCCCCGTCGAGGCCGACCCCGCTGCACGCGAGCACGCCGACGCGGTCCTCAACCCGCCCGACGATGCGCCCCGCGTCGTCCAGATCGACGCGACCATGCTCGACGGCGCCGCCCCGGCTTCGGGACCGAAGCCGAGCGAACCCGTGGTCACCTCGCTCGCGACCGCCGCCGAGCTCTACCCGGACCTGGTCAAGGAGCGGCTCGGGGCACTGGTCGCCTCTGACGATCCCTTCGTCGCCCGCAACGACGCCGCCTGGCGCGGCGGGGCGTTCGTGTATGTCCCCGCCGGCCAGCGCCTCGAGGCTCCCGCGCAGATCGCAGCCGTCCACGACTCCGACCATGCCGCCCTCGGCTTCCGGACGCTGATCGTGCTCGAGGAGGGCGCCGAGGCCGAGGTCTGGGAGCAGTGGCTCGCCACCGACCACGAGCGCGCGGGGCTGTTCAACACGGTGAGCGAGGTCTGGGTGGGCCCGGGCGCAAATCTCCGCTACGTGACCGCCCAGGGCCTCGGCGAGCGGAGCTGGATCTTCGCCACGCAGCGCGCCGAGGTGGAACGCGACGCCCATTTGGACTGGGTCGCGCTCGGCTTCGGCTCCTCCCGCGGCAAGGTTCGTATGGAGACCCGGCTGGCGGGCAACGGGTCGAGCGCCCGCGTGACCGGCGCCTACGCAGGCAACGGCACCCAGCACCTCGACTTCGACACCACCCAGGAGCACGCTGCCCCCCACACCACCTCGGACCTCGCCTTCCGTGGCGTGCTCGAGGAGTCGGCCACCGCGGTCTGGCGCGGCATGATCCGGGTCGACCCGGGGGCCCAGCAGACCGACGCCTTCCAGGAGAGCCGCAACCTGCTGCTCTCCAAGTCGGCGCACGCCGACGCGATCCCCGGCCTCGAGATCGAGGCCAACGACGTGCGCTGCACGCACGCCGCGGCCGTCGCACAGATCGACCCCGAGCAGCTCCACTACCTGCGCTCGCACGGCCTGGCCGACGACCAGGCGAAGCGCCTGATCATCGAGGGCTTCCTCGAGGCCCTGGTCGAGCGCCTCGACGAGGGGCCGGTCAAGGCGGCCGTCTCGGTCGCCCTCGAGCGCCGCCTCGGCGAGATCCTGGGCGAGCGCCAGGTAGCGGCCGCCTAGGCCCGACCTTCGCCGACCTAGTGCTGTAACGCACGATCTCCCGCGTGAACGTCCGAGCGGGAGGGAATCCTCCTGCGTGCGGCCCCTGGCTGCAAATAAGACCAAGTCTCATTATCATCACCGAGAGGAGCCTCGTAATGCCGATCGAGTTCTACGACGTCAAGAAGCGCGAGAAGGTTCAGATCCCCGAGTCCGAGGTCACCAAGACCACCTATGAGCGCCAGGGCAAGGACGGCAAGACCCAGGTGCGCTACGCCTTCAAGGCGGTCAACGAGGGGACCAAGCTGACGAAGTTCGCCAGCAAGGAGGACTGGGACGCGCTGGACGCACCCGTGGAGTAACGCCAGGGGCAGCTCGGAAAGGACAGATTGCTCGACCCATTCCAGCTGCCCTACGTACAACGCGGGCTGATCGAGGTTCTGATCCTGGCGCTGGGCGCCGGGGTCCTCGGGACCTGGATTGTCCTGCGCGGCCTCGCGTTCTTCAGCCACGCGGTGGGAACCGCGGCCTTTCCGGGCCTGGTTCTCGCCGACGGCCTGGGGTTCGCGGCTCCTCTTGGAGCGTTCGGCGTCGCTGCACTCTTCACCGTCGCCGTCTGGGCCCTGTCACGCCGCCGGGAAGCGGCCTATGACAGCCTGACCGCGCTCGTCCTGGTCGGCTGCCTGGCTGCCGGCGTGATCCTGGCGAGCGACGTCTTCCACTCGGGCTCGAACGTCGAGCAGCTGCTGTTCGGCAGCCTGCTCCTTGTCGACGGGGCCGACATCAGGCTGGCGATCGTCGCGACCGTGGTCGTGCTCAGCGCCAGCCTGATCCTTGGCCGCCGCTGGCTCGCCGCGGGGTTCGACGAGCTCGGCGACCCGGCGGCGTCGGGAGACGCGGTTTGGCTGGAGCTTCTGCTCCTGGCCCTGATCGCCCTGGCGACCACGGCCGCGCTGACGATCATCGGGGCGCTGCTGGTTGCCGCCATATTCGTCGCCCCGGCCGCGACCGTCCGGCTGTTCGCGAACCGGATGGCGACCTGGCAGATCGGCAGCGTCCTGCTGGCGGCCGCTGAGGGCACAGTCGGACTCTGGCTCTCGGTCAAGACGAACGCTCCGCCGGGAGCGACGATCGCCACGCTCAGCGGAGCGGTCTTCGCCGCTGCCGGGATCGTCAAGGCAATTGCGTCGCGGACGCGCGGGCTAGCGCTTGCCGGGGCAGTGGGCGCCGCCCTCCTGATCGCCGGTTGCGGAGGCTCCGGCTCCGATTCCGGGAGGGTCTCCGTCGTCGCGACGACCACCCAGATCGGCGACTTCGTCCACCAGGTGGGCGGCAACCACGTGGATCTCCACCAGATCCTCGCCCCCAACACCGACCCACACGACTACGAGCCCCGGCCCGATGACGTCACGGACACCGCCGACGCGAAGATCGTCTTCACCAACGGCGACAACCTCGACGCCTGGATGGGCAAGGTCGTCGACGACTCGGGCAGCGACGCGAGGGTGGTCGATCTCGGGACGAGCGTCCCGGTCAAGCTGCCCGGCGAGTCGAGCGGCCCGGAGGCCTCCCAGTACGACCCGCACTGGTGGCACGACCCGCGTAACGCCGAGTCAGCCGTGCGTCAGATCGCGACGCAGCTCTCCGCGGTCGACCCGGCGGACGCGGCGGTATTCAAGGCCAACGCTGCCGCCTACGAGGCGAGGCTGAAGGCGCTCGACACCGGCATCACGCGATGCTTCGACTCGGTTCCCGCCGCCGATCGCAAGCTGGTCACCGACCACGACGCCTTCGGCTACTTCGCCAACCGCTACGGGATCCAGGTCGTGGGGGCTGTGATCCCCTCGCAGACGACCCAGGCGCAGCCGAACGCCCAGGACCTCAGCGATCTCGCAGACCTGGTCCGAACGGAAGGGGTCAAGGCCGTCTTCCCGGAGAGCTCGTTGAGCCCGAAGCTGGCACAAGCGATCGCGTCTCAGACCGGCGCGAGCGCCGGCTACACCCTCTACGGCGACACGCTCGGACCCGAAGACTCGCACGGCTCGACCTATCTCGGGATGGAGGCGGCCAACGCGAATTCGATGGTCGAGGGGTTCACCGATGGGCGGCGGACGTGTGGGGTTGCGATGGCGATTCAGGTGGAGCCGAAGCCGTGAGCGCGGGTGTACTCGCCAGGACGCGAGAGCTCGCCGCCGGCTATGGCCGAGTTCCCGCGATCGAAGACGTGAGTTTTGATGTTGAGCCGGGCCAGCGCGTCGCGCTGCTCGGCCCGAACGGCGGCGGCAAGACGACGCTGCTGCGCGTGCTGCTCAGCGAGCTGAGGCCCATGCATGGCACCGTCGAGGTGCGCGGGCGCGCGGCGACCGTGCCACAGACCGAGCGGTCTCGCCTTGACTTCCCGGTCTCCGCGCTCGACGTAGCCCTGATGGGCGCTCTGCCACGACTGCCCTGGTGGA
>JBKPTM010000193.1:0-8068 GCA_046765935.1 Actinomycetota bacterium
GTCGGAGGCCGCCTACAACTCGGCGAACGTCTAGAACCGCAGCGAGATGCTCAGCCCCGGGGCGTCGTACTTCGACGCCAGCCGGCCGAGCGTCAGCGCGGCGAGCATCAGCCCGAAGTCGCGCAGCGCGATGTCGTAGTAGGTGGGTGGGTCGTACGTCAGCAGGTTGACCACGATGCCCCCGAGCCATGCCGCGACGACGAAGGCGCCGATGCGGGGAGCGATGAGGACGAGGAAGCCGGCGAAGATCTCAACACCGCCGACGAAGTACATGAAGTCCTGTCCGCTGCCCGGAACGATGTCGTTGACCCAGCCGGCCAGGTAGTCCGGCCAGTCGACGGACCAGTTGAAGAACTTGTCGAGCCCGAACAGGATCGGGGCGACGGTGAATGCGATGCGCAGCAGCCAGAACGCCTGATGCGCGGCGATCCCCAGCCTGCGATCTGCGGCCGCCGCGGCCTGGCCGTTTGTCGTCCCCGTGGACTCGCGGGCGGTTGCGCCCGGTCTGGTGGTGACGCTGGACACGATGAGCCTCCTTTCGATTTCAGCTCTCGTTCCCTATGCGTCGCCGGGTGGTGGATTCTTACGCCATGGCCGACCGGGTAAGAAACAGCCGTGGGACGACGCCAAGAGAACATGGCTACCGCTGTGGCTGAACCGAGCCCGGTCGCCGACCGGATGGACGCCGACTCGCAC
Source organism: Actinomycetota bacterium (assembly GCA_046765935.1). Taxonomy (GTDB): domain Bacteria; phylum Actinomycetota; class Thermoleophilia; order Solirubrobacterales; family 70-9; genus DASUPK01. The sequence goes on from JBKPTM010000193.1 coordinate 697, forward strand.
AGATGGCTGGAGCAGCTCAATGCAGAGGGCCGCGAGCGAGATGCGGCGATCGCAGAGCTTCGAGAGCTCCTGCTCAGGGCAGCCCGCTTCGAGGTCGGCCGACGCTGCGCGACGCTGACCCACATCCGCGGGGGAGATCAGGAAGACCTCGCCCAGCAGAGCGCGGGGGACGCGATGGTGGCGATCCTCGGCAAGCTCGATGACTTCCGGGGGGAGAGCAAGTTCACGACCTGGGCGTACAAGTTCGCCCTGTATGAGGCGGCCGCGAGGATCCGGAAGCTGTCGTGGCAGGGCCGCGAGCTGCCGCTCGAGGCGGAGGATTGGCCGCGAGTACCCGATCCCGGTCCCCTTCCGCACGGGGAGGTCGAGATGAACGACCTGCTCGCAGCCATCCGGGACGAGATCGAGCGGAGCCTCACCCCGCGACAGCGGGAGGTGCTCGTGGCCCTGGCCCTCAACGAGGTGCCGATCGACGTCTTGGCGGAGCGGCTCGGCAGCACCCGAGGAGCCCTCTACAAAACGCTGCACGATGCGCGACGGAAGCTGCGCGCGGCGCTCACCGCCCGCGGCCTGATCGGAGATGAACGAGGGGAGCAAGATCGATGACCGAACCGACGCAACCTGACCGGCTCCTCGGTCGCCTGCTCGGCCCGGCGGGGCCGGAGCTGAGCTGCGATCAGTGCTTCGAGAAGCTCGACCGCTACGTCGAGCTCGAGCTCACAGGTGCCGATGCCGACGCGGCCATCCCAGGGATGCGCGCCCATCTCGAGGGGTGCTCCGCCTGCGCGGAGGACCACGACAGCCTCCGCGCCCTGCTCACCGAGCAGGGCGGGCGTTAGTCAAACTCAGACCGGCAGTGTCTTGGCCTTCTTGCGGCACTTCTTGCGCTGTTTCTTCGTCCAGTGGTTCTTCTTCGCCTTCTTCTTGCACCTCTTCAGCGCCGCGGCCCGCTGACCCGTCGTCGGGGGCTGCCCGACGGGGTGGCAGCTGGCGGTGTCGGGGTCCTGGGAGTCGTCACCGAGTCCATCCTTGTCGCAGTCGGGCTCCCAGACGGCCGAGATGTCTTGCTGAAACTGCTCATGGGTGAAGAGGGCGGTGGTTCCGGGTGCGACGTCGGCGCTGTCGTAGTGGTCCGTGAACAGAGCGTTGGAGATCGAGCAACCGGAGAATCCGCCGTTCACGTATTCCCCGATTCGGTCATCGGCCTTGACCGGGATCTGGGTCGAGAAGCTGCCCAGCGACCCTGCCGAGACGAGCTCCAGGTTGCTCTCGCCGACGATCGTCACCTCTGCCTCGGTCGTCAGGTCGGCGGTCGGGGACACTCTGCCGATCTTGAGCTTCACGCTCGTCCCGTCGGCACTACCGGCGCGATAGCTCCAGTGGGTGATCACCCCGTCAGCGGGGACGGTGTAGGAGTTGCCGGGGCTGACCGTCTGGATGTAGGTCGTGTCACCCGCGCAGCTGTTCGGAGAAAATGTCGCTCCAAGGGGGGTCGCCGCGGAAGCACCGCTCGGCGCGATGAGCACGAACCCTGCGGCGCTCGCGAGTGCTGTCAACAGGCCGACCTTGCGAATCATCTCCACCTTCCCCTTCGATTGGCTCGACTTGGCCGGCGGACTGTCTCATCCCGGCCGGATGCCGACTCGGCCGGCCCCGGGGGGCTACTTGAACGAGATGACCTGCTGGATCCCGGTCGGCCGATTCGAGTACGGGGACGTCACCAGCGGTAGCGGCGTGTAGCTGAACTGATCGTCCACGGCGCTGGCACGCCACGCCGCTGGATCGGATGTGCCCTGCTCCGCGGTGAGCTGGTTGGCCGCGGCCTGAATCGCGGTCCAGACCTCCGACCGGCAGAGCCCCAGGTGCCCCTTTCCGCAGTAGGTGAGGCTGAACTGGTCCGGGAGCCGCTTCTTCTTGGCCAGCAGGCCCCGGATGTCCCGGTCGAAGTACTGGTACCAGCCGTCGTACTGGCCGCCCGGAGGAGCGTCCCAGCGGCCGGCGAGCTGGTTGAGCTCCGGCAGCAGAGACTGGCCCAGGCGCGCCGCCAGCTCGTTGTTGACGATGTTGGTGTAGGCGACGTCCATGATCGCGGCGCCCGGATGGTCGATCAGCCCGTCGCCGTTCAGGTCGAGGCGGTTGCCGCCCTGCGCACGCCACTGCTGCAGCAGGCTGAGCATCTGCGCGGCCTGCGGCGATGGCGCCTGCGAACCCCGGAGCAGCCTGGCGAGGAGAGGCACCATGACGATGGCGCGGACGTCCTGCGTGGCCGCGGCGTTCATCGCCGAGGTCACGGTCGCCGGCGACCACTTCCCGTGCTTCGCGAGCCGCTTCAGATTGAAGTTGAGGAGGTTGATCCGGCCGACGGAGCCGTTTCGCATCCACTCGTCGTCCGCCGCGCCGAAGCCGTGGGCCGCGCCGTTGTTCCAGTTGGTGATGTAGCCCTGCTTGTTGTCCTTCCCGTGCATGTGGGCCAGGGGCGGGAGGAAGCCGCGCCACTCGAACTGGCCCGTGCCCTTGGTCGGCAGGCCCGGGTCGACGTTCGGGTTGCGGATCGGAAGCCGGCCGCTCGTGTACTCGGCGATGTGCTTGGAGTCGATGTAGAAGGAGTTGAAGGTCTGCGGGGTCAGCGAGGCCGCGTTGAAGAAGTCCCTCGGATTCTTGATGGATCCGTTGGACAGCCTCCTGAAGAACAGCTGGTCGAGGACGTCCTTGCCGCGGCTCGAGCGCTTCGAGGAGATCGCGACGGTGCGCCCGCGGACCCTCGCGTAGCCGACCACCGGCCCGTGCACGGTGGTCAGGAAGCTGACCGGCTTGCCGTCCAGGGTCCCGGCGTCGAAGTGGCCCATCGGCCGGCACTTTCCCTTGTAGAGGTAGCGCTCGTTGCTGCCGCCGCAGAGCGTCTCGGCGTACTGGTCGATGATGTCGCCGCTCGCGGAGGTCAGCGTGGTCGCGAAGCGAGGCGTGCGGCCGATCAGGAGGTAGCCGGGGAAGGGCGCCGAGGTCGCCCCGCGCCAGTTCAGGTGCGGGGCGTGCATGTCGATCTCGAGGACCAGGCCGGGGAAGAAGTGACTGATCTGGGGGCCGCCGACCAGGATCGGATGACCGGTGGTCGAGCGGCGGCCGGTGACCATCAGCTCGTTGCTCGCCTGGACGCGCTGCGGGCCGAACTTGCGGGCGATGCTGGCGGGAACGGCGGGCGTCGGCGTGAAGCTGTCGTGGTCCAGGACCACGCTGCCGGGGTGCTTCCTGGGGATGTGCTCATACGGGAACGTCCCGTTCACCGTGGTTACGCTCTTCGGGTTCTTGAACTGCCGCAGGTCGTTGAACGCGGCGAAGCCGCGGCCCCTGCCGAGCTGCTGCTGGAGCCCGTTGAGGAACATCGAGCGGTCCGCCTCGTCGCCTCCGCCCTGTCCGAGGAACTGACCCTTGAGGGCATTGACGGCGTAGACGTCGTTGCGGGTCCACGGCGCGTTGGTCGAGTGGCTGGCCGCCAGGTACGCGTTGATCCCCGAGATGTAGGTGTCGATGTCGCGCAGGACCGCCTTGCCCTCCTTGCCCTGCCGCTTCAGCGCCTTGGTCTCGGTCGCGGTGAAGGCCTCGGTCTGCGCGCTCGGCTTGAAGGTCTGCAGCCCGGCGGTCAGCCCGATTGCGCTCAGGCCGGGGGCGTCGATGACGGCGACCCGCGCGTTGTATCGGGCCTGCTCAAGGAGCAGGCTGCGGTCCTCGGCGAGGATCCATCCGGCGGCCTGGACCCCGCCGGTGCGGGTGGTGGCGTAGACGTGGGGGACGTTGAAGCGGTCGCGGATGATCGTGACGCCCGGAAACGGCACGACTTCCTGCGTGGAGGGGCCGTCGGTGTCGACTCCGAGCTTCTCCGACTTGAAATCGGTGAACAGGTCGTTCGGGGTGACGTGGTCGAAGAGCGGGGTGAGCGCGTTGTAGAGGAGGGCCTGCTGAGAGGCGTTCGGGTTCGGCGTCCCGTACTGGCCCGACGGCAGGATGTTGCGGGCGATGATCGTCGGGTCCTTGGCGATCGCGTTCGAGCACGCGATCAGCATCAACAGCATTACTCCGACGGCGATTACGACTCGACGCATCCCGCCCCTCTCCTCTCTCCGAGTACGCGCCCACTCCTTGCGCGTGCAAGTGGGAACCTAACAAACCGCCTTCAAGGCCCGCGCTGGGATCTGTCCTACGGCGGGCAGGTGGGCTTTCCCTGCGCCCGCTGTTGGCGGTACTGGGTGTAGGCGCCGGCGATCGAATCCTGCGAGGCGCCGCGCAGCCGCAGCAGGAAGTCGCCGAACATCAGCGTCTGCCGGCGCAGCAGCCTGAAGTCGATCGAGCTCATGCCGTAGCCCGGGTCGAACAGGATCCAGGGCGAGGTGATGAAGCCGACCGAGGGGATCAGATGCTGTTCGTAGGGGGTCGCCTCGCCGCCGAAGCTGCAGTACGGCGGGACGTGTGAGTCGTCCGCCAGTGCCGTGCCCTTCATCAGCAGCGAGCGCCGCACGTCACGCGCCTGGATCAGCTGCTCGAGGGTGTTGACCAGGAAGTCGCTCTCGGAGACGAAGGTGGTCGAGAGCTCCGTAGTGCGCGTCTTGACCAGCGTCAGTCCGGGAAGGCCGCCGCCGCGCGGTACGGCCTCGTAGTCGCGCGCGCCGAGGTGCTCCAGCGTCAGGACCAGGCCGACGGTGCGCTTGTCGTAGTCGCGGTCGAGGACCTTGGCGTACTCGGAATCGCCTGCCCCGTGCTGGCTCGGATCGAGGCGCTGGTAGAGGTGGGCGGTGGTGAAGAGGAACTCCATCGGGCCGGGACGGCAGCGCTTCGGCAGCTTGGCGAAGTAGTGGGCGATGGCGAGTATCGGGACGTTGCCGTTGTCCCAGACGGCGTTCATCCCGTCCGAGTGGGTCTCCACGACGAAGCGCCGCTTGCCTGGCCCGGGCAGGTGGCCGATGATCGAGCGCGTCACCGCGTTCTTGGTCTGCTGGGCCCTGACCACGATGTGGCCGAGGCCGGCCGTGCCGCCGTCGATCGCCTGCTCGAGCCTGGTGCCCTCGTCGATCCCGAGGTGTACGCTGGGGGTGCGCCAGTGGATGCCGTCGTAGGGGCGGTACTGCCCGTGGATCTGCTTGCGCGGCAGCTCGTGGACGAAGACCACGCCCGCGGCGCCGGCCGCGTCGGCGGCCTTCATGTCGTCGGACGGCTGGTTGTTGAGGAACTCGCGCTTGTACTGCGCGTTCGGGTCGATCGTGTGGTCCGGGTCGTAGCTGAACCAGGACACGAAGCTGAAGAGCCCGTACTGGATCGAGGAGGCGACCAGGTCGCGCACGACGATCTTGCCCGCCGAGTTGGCGGCCGTGATCGGCTCGTCGGAGGGGAGGTGGATGAGCGGGGCGGTGACCCCGTGGCGTCCGGTCACCCGGCTGTAGGGCACCGGGCCGACTACCGGCAGGTTGGCGTTGCGGCCGGCGAGCGTGGCATGGAAGGACGTCGACTTCGAAAGCCAGCGATTGAACCGGTAGTGGATCGAGGTGACCTTGATGCCCTTGATGCCGCTGAGCTGCCCGTCCAGCCAGTTGATGTAGCGCTTGTGGTTCGGGCTGCCCGTCGGGCGAGCTCCGAACTGGGAGAGCTTCTTGTTCCAGGCCTTCATCTGAGGCAGGCCGGCGAACTTGGCGCCGGTTGCGGTGGGGCACGACGCGGCGGACGCCGCGTTGGGTGCGAACGCCGCCGCGGTCGCCAGCAATGCCAGCGCGAATGCGGCGATCGAGCCGGGACGGGTCGGCGTGCTCATTTCCCTCCTCTGCGGATCGAGACGGTCGTCCGGAAGAACTGGCTCGGCGGAGCGCCCGGCGAGTACTCGGGAAGCGGGTTGCCCGGGCCGAGCGGGAGCCGCACGCGGAGCCGCCCCTTCCGATCGGCGTGGAGGCTCGTCGTGCGGCGGCCCCGCTTGCCGCTGATGGTGAGCTCATGCGCGGAGCGCGGATCGAAGAGTCGGGGGGTGGTGACGAGCGCGCGTCCGCTGCCGACGAGGGAGAAGCCGCGCCGACCGGCGTCGAGCAGCGTGCTGAACTCCATCGCCGGCCGGCGGATTCTCACCCGCCAGCCGTAGGCCTCGTAGCTCGGCTCGGCGGCCGTGAAGCTCACCTTCCGCGGCGCCTTCGGCGGGTGCCGGAAGGTGCGCATGATCAGCGGCAGGTCCTCGCTCAGGTCGCGGGTCCAGTACCGGGCGCTGTGGGTGCCGGGGCCGTAGTCGTCCCAGACGTGCGCGATACCGAGCGCGTTGAGCCGGTCGTTCAGCGAGACGTTCGCGGCGTGGACGACGGCCTCGACCGGGTCGATGAGCTTGCCGCTTCCGTCTCGGCCGTTGCCGGTCCGGAGCGAGAGACGAAGCCCGCTGAGGTTCATCGCCAGGTCGGTGGCGTTGACCGCCCGGGTCCGGATCTGCTCCGTGGTGTAGGAGCCCAGGGGCCGATCGTCGTCGAGGCCGACGGCCCTCTCGGCCGGGCGGACCACGTTGAGGTCGACGGCCCCCGAGTAGGCGGAGGCCGAGACGAACATGTCCGGGTGCCTGGCGGCGTAGTGCATCGCTCCGTCTCCGCCCATGGAGAGGCCGGCCAGAGCGCGGCCGGACCGGCCGGGGATGGTCCGGTAGTGACGATCGACCCAGGGGATGAGCTGATCGACGTGGTAGGTCTCCCAGGCGGGCGGCCCCTGCGCCCCGGAGTTCCACCAGTTGACGTAGCCGCCGTTGGCGCCGCCGTCCGGCATCACCACGATCAGCGGTAGGCCGGCGGTGAGCGCCTCGGCGCCCATCTGATCGGTCCAGCTCCGGAAGCCGGTAGTGCCGCCGCAGCAGCCGTGCAGCAGATAGAGCACCGGATAGCGGCGCTTCGACGAGGCATAGCCATCGGGGAGCAGCACCCGGACACCGGTGGGCGCGTTCAGGGCCGGAGTCGTGAAGGTCAGCTCGCTGAGGCGCGGGTCGAGCTGCTGGCTGGAGATGAGACGGAGTGGCGTTTGGGCCGTCGCGGAGGCCGACGGGGCGGTCAGCGCCAGCGCCATGACGAGCGCGAGGGCGAGGGATCCCGTGCGTCCCGCCCGGGGCGGCCGCCTCTCCCTCTGCTTCGTCTCTCCTCTCGCCATGGGTAACTAACTGTCGGTCAGTTAATCTACAGTCTCGACGCTGGAGGAGGAGTGCGAGTGACCCCGACGCAGACCGCCAAGCCACGCGGACGCCGGATGGCCCGGGCCGATCGCGAGGAGCTGATCCTCGACGCCGCCGAGCGCGCCTTCGCCGAGACGGACTTCCGCTCCGTCCCGATGGATGCGATCGCTGAGCGCAGCGGGGTCACCAAGGCCCTGCTCTACC
>JBKPTM010000194.1:0-4257 GCA_046765935.1 Actinomycetota bacterium
CGTCGGATGCGATCTCGGAGGAGGCCATCGAGGAGTACCTGCGTGGCTTCACCCCAGACACGATCCCCGGGATCACCGCCGAGTACCGGGCTTCCTTCCACATCGACCGGCCGATGGACGCCGAGGACCGGGACGCCGGTCGGCGGATCGAATCCCCGGTGTTGGCCCACTGGGGCTCGGAGGAGGGCCAGATGTCCGACTCGCTCGAGGTCTGGCGTCGCTGGGCCGACTCAGTCGAGGGCGGCCCGCTGCCCTCGGGCCACTTCATCCCCGAGGAGGCCCCGGAGGAGTTGCTCGCCTCGCTGCGGCGCTTCCTGCCCGGCGCTAGGTAGGCAGGACGACCGGCGTCAGCACGCAAGCCGTGCTGGTGCTCGCCTTGGCGCTCTCCAGGACGTTGAAGTCGGAGTCGTAGACGACGAACACGGCCTTGAGCGCGTGTCGCCCGTGCGTTGCCGGAGTGAACAGGCCGGAGATGTCGACGGCGTTGCTCGTGTCAGTCGCCGCCACGGGGATGGGAACTGACGTGTACGAGTCGCCCGTCTGGTTGTCAGTGAGGACGGCTCCGACATAGGACTGGCCTGGGACTGGGTTCCACGTGCCCGCGACGGACACGAAGGCGCAGCTGGGGTCGACCGTGACCGTCGCCGATGCGGGCTTCTTGGCCGCGGACGTCGCCGGAGCCACCAGCGCCAGCGAGCCGAGCACCGCAACGACGGACAGGACCCCGCACCAACTCCGATGGCCGAAAACTCGATGGTCGCTACTCCGGGTAAGCATCATGCCTCGCCCCCTATTGGGTCGCTTTATTCGCCCATCGGCCCGAGCCTGGGGCAATCGCCCTGGTCGCTCGCCTCCCAATCAACGGATATCGCCTCAAATCGACAGATATTCGGATGTAGACACCTGAGCGCTGGCCAACTGATGGGAACTGGCGTGGCGCTGCGGGCGCGATGGTAGTTTCGGGTCGTTGTAGGAGTTGGGCTGGGTGGTGTGGGTCAAGGATGAGGCGATTCAAGGATGAGCCGAGTCATCGTGGACACGATGGCGAGCGGATCGAGTGGGTCAGGGATCCGAGTCGATTAGACGCGATCTCGGAGGCGTGGGATCGCCTGACGGCGGACGGTGGTTCCCCGTTTGGAGATCACGCATGGGTGAGAGCGTGGTGGGAGGCGTTTGGTTCAGACGGAACGTTTTGCACGTGTCTGCTCTGGCGCGGTGACGAGCTCGGCGCAGCGTTACCCCTCGTAGCGGAGGGCTCACGGCTGCGGAGCCTCACGAACGCTCATACCCCAACCTTCCTCGGACCCGCCCGGGATGACGCGGCGCTCGAGGCGGTCGTTGACGCGGCGTTCGACGCCCAGCCGGGGGAACTGAAGATCGAGGCGCTGCGCAGCTCCGATCCGTTACGCGAGGCGCTCGTAGGGGCCTCAGCCCGACGCCATCGCGCGCTGCTCCAGGAGCGGACGCATCGCTCGCCACGGGTGGAGCTCCATGGCGATTTCGAGCAGTACTCGCTCGAGCGGAGATCGCGACTTAGAAACATCAACAAGCAGTGGAGGAACCTCGCCCGGGACCGCGCGGTGCGATTCAGCTTCGCGAGTCCGGATGACGACCTCGGCGCCGAGCTGCAGTCCGCGTTTGCCCTGGAGGCAACGGGCTGGAAGGGACAGGCGGGGACGGCGATCCTGTCCGACCCAAAGACGGCTGGCTTCTACACCGCGCTCGCCCGCTCATACCAGGCTCGGGGAGAGTTGCGTCTTGCCTGGCTGCACGTCGGCGACGCCCCGGTGGCGTTCATCTTCGCGTTGCTTCGCAACGGCCGCGTCTATGGCCTCAAGGCGGCGTACGACGAGCGTCTCCGCCGATATTCGCCGGGATTGCTGATCGTCTTGCGCACGATCGAGCGATGCTTTGAGCTGGGACTGGAGTCCTATGAGCTGGGGGGCACGGATGAGCCCTGGAAGCAGTACTTCGCCACGGCGGCCGTTGAGCACGTGCGTCTGCGGAGCTACAGGCGACGCCCGCTGCCGCTGACGCGCTACGTGACCAGGCGAGTCGGCAAGCCGGTTGCGAAGAAGGCCGTCGCGCTGGCCGGAAGACGAGGCTCTTCCGGTTCGTAGTGCGGCTGAGAGGAGTCGAACCTCCACGGCCCGTTAGGGCCACAAGGCCCTCAACCTTGCGCGTCTACCAGTTCCGCCACAGCCGCTCGAGGGTCGCCGATGATAGTCGGCGCAGATCGTTCGGCTCAGAACGCTGCTTGAAACCGTCCGTGAGGGGCGCTACTCTCCGAACATGTGTTCGCCTATCCCATCGAGTGCCGCCACTGGAGCGGCTGACTGAGGAGGGGAGATGGACCTCGTCAAGGACCTGTCGAAGCGCCAGCGCGAGATCTTCGACTTCATCAGCCGCTATCTGAAGCAGCACGGCTACCCACCCACGGTTCGGGAGATCGGCAAGGCCGTCGGGCTGCATTCGTCCTCGACCGTGCACGCGCACCTCTCGAAGCTCGAGAGCCTCGGGGTCGTCAAGCGCGACCCGTCGAAGCCGCGAGCCCTGGAGGTGATGGTCCAGAGGGCCAAGAAGGCGGTGCGCCCCGCAGGTCTCCCGCTGGTCGGGCAGGTCGCGGCCGGCGAGCCGATCCTGGCCGAGGAGAACATCGAGGAATACCTCGAGGTCCCGGACATGATCGGCGGCGAGGACGGGGACTACATCCTGCGCGTCCGCGGTGAGTCGATGATCGACGCCGGGATCCTCGAGGGGGACTTCGTCGTGGTGCGCCCCACGGAGCGCGCCCGCGACAGCGAGATCGTGGTCGCTCTGATCGAGGACGAGGCGACCGTCAAGCGCTTCTTCCGTGAGAAGGACCAGGTCCGGCTGCAGCCGGAGAACAAGAGCATGAAGCCGATTCGCACCCGCGACGCCCGAATCCTCGGTCGCGTCGTCGGAGTCTTCAGGAGGGTCTCGTGACCGCGCTTGCGGCCGAGGCTCCGGCGCCTGCCTTCCAGGGGGCGCGTCTTTTCGAGCCGTCTGAGGTGACGCTCGAGGACTCGATCCTCGGCGCCTGGGAGGCCTTGACGGCTCACGGCCGGGCGGAGTGCCCGGTATGTCATGGAGAGCTGGAGCGCAGTGGCTGTGCCACCTGCGGCTCCTCGCTCTCCTGACGATTTCCTCGAACGACCCCGACGAGGGTCAGCGCCGCAAGAGCTTGTAGGTGACGACCGCCGTCACCGTTCCTGCCACCGTCGCGGCGGCGATCGCGCGTGGCACTCCGGGCTGCTCGCCGCTGAGGCGATCTGCCGTGATGCGGGTCATGAACTCTTTCATCGGTCCTCCTTGACTCGGCGCTGTCGGAATACCCGGGTCGTGTGGGCGAAAACGACAGGTCGCCGAGGCACGACGGGCGCTCGGAAACTGGGTGAAGCGGTTCCGCCACACGGCGATTTCGGACTACCCTGGGAGGTGCGAGTCAGGCAGTCGCGGAGATGACGAAAGGAGTCTTCGAGGAAAGTCCGGACACCAAAGGGCAAGGGCGGTGGGTAACGCCCACCCGGGGAAACCCGCGGGAAAGTGCCGCAGAGAGCAGACCGCCGATGGCGCGGCCACACGTGAGTCGCGCACAGGCAAGGGTGAAAGGGTGCGGTAAGAGCGCACCGGCGCCGCGGTGACGCGGACGCGCATGGCAAACCCCGCCCGGTGCAAGGCCAAGCAGGACCTCCGACCCGGCCCGGCGAGGTCCAGGTGGGCCGCAGAGATGGATGGCTGCCCCCCGACAGAATCCGGCTTACAGGCTCGCTAAGGAAGAGGCCCCGCAAGGGGCCTCTTCTATTTGGGGCGGCGGAAGATGCCGGTCTCGCAGGCCTCCGGCCAGCCGTCCTTGACGCCGACGAACCTGCGGAACCGCCAGCCGTCGAGGAGGTCGAAGGCCTGGGCATATCCCGGCCGATCCGAGTCATCGAGCAACAGAAAGCCGCCGGGCCTCACCTTCTGCATCGCCGGTTTCAAGACGTCGATCCGCGTGACGGTCGGCGCTTCCAGGAAGTCGACGACCACAAGCTGGAACGCCTCGTTGGGCAGAGCGTCGACCTCGTCGGCGAACGCCTCGACCGCCAGTTGCCGCAGCTCGACGTTCTCCAGCCCGAGCTCCCGCAGCCGGTTCCCGGTCTGCTCGGCCCAGTACTCGTTGTCCTCGAACGAGAGCATCCGCCCGGCGCGCCGCGCGAACCAAGGCGTCGAACGACCCGCGCCCAGCTCCAGCAC
>JBKPTM010000195.1:0-2946 GCA_046765935.1 Actinomycetota bacterium
GTGCCGAGGTGCGCCTTCCAGGCCAGGAGGGGCACCACACGCTCCGCTTCGGCCTTGAATCGGCGGCCGGCGAGCCGGGGCCGCAGGCCGACCTGGTCGCGACCGAGATCGAGATCGATCCAGGCGGTGGCACCGGCTTTCGAGCCAGGGGAGGGGACATCGACGTGGAGGTCGCCCTGCGAATCCCGGGACGCCACAACATCGCCAACGCACTCGCCGCGCTCGGGGGGCTGTCGCTCGCGGGTGCCGACGTCGAGCGAGCGGCGGCGTCGCTCTCGGACTTCGGCGGGGTCGCGCGCCGGCTCGAGCTCAAGGGCGAGCGCAACGGCGCCCGGGTCTACGACGACTACGCGCACCACCCGACCGAGGTCTCGGCGACCCTGGAGGCGGCGCGAGAGCTCGAGCCGCGCCGTCTGATCGCCGCCTTCCAGCCGCACCTGTACTCGCGGACCAAGGCATTGGCCCCGGAGCTCGGTGCCGCCCTCGCCGCCGCGGACGAGGTCGCCGTGCTCGACGTCTATCCCGCGCGAGAGGAGCCCGTCGGGGCTCTCGCCGGCGTCAGCGGCCTGCTGGTGGCCGAGCAGGCGGCCGAACGCGCGGGGGGAGCGCCCGTCTGGTGGCTGCCCACCGCCGAGCAGGCGGCGCAGGCTCTCGGGCCGCGGCTCCGGGAGGGCGACCTCCTGATCACGATCGGCGCCGGCGACATCTACAGGCTGGCCGAGTCCCTGGTCGACGGAGATGGCGAGCGATGAGCGCCCCCGCCGGCCTGGAGCGGGACTACTCCCTCTCGCGCCTCACGACGGTGCGGGCGGGCGGCTCCGCCGACTACTTCGCCCGTCCCACGAGTGAAGCGGAGGTCGTCGAGCTGCTCGGCTGGGCCGAGCGAGAGGGGCTCGCCGTCGGGGTGGTCGGGTCTGGCTCGAACCTGCTGGTCTCGGACGAGGGCTTTCGCGGCCTGGTGATGAAGCTCGCCGAGGGCCTGACGCGGATCGAGCGCGACGGGACCCGGGTCCACTGCGGAGGCGGAGCACGGCTCCCATCGGCCGCGGCGCGGGCGGCCGGCTGGGGACTCGCCGGCCTCGAATTCGGGGTCAACATCCCCGGGACCGTCGGTGGGGCGGTGCGGATGAACGCGAATGCGTACGGAGGCGAGCTCGGGAAGGTGCTCGACGTCGTCACGGTCTGCAGTGCGGGCGGCGCCGAGACCCGCCACCCAGATCAGCTCGGCCTGCGGTACCGGGGGTCGGGGCTCGGCGAGAGGGAGGTGGTGACAGGGGCCACCTTCGCGCTCTATGAGGCGAATCCGGCGGACGTCAAGGCGACCATGGGGGAGATGCGCCGCAGGCGAAAGGAGGCGCAGCCATCGGGGATCAAGACCTTCGGCTCGACCTTCATGAACCCGGGCGACCCGCGCGCGGAAGGCCGCTCCGCCGGGCAGCTGCTCGACGCCGCGGGCGCTCGCGGGCTCGCCGTCGGCGGCGCCCGGCTCTCACCGAAGCACGCCAACTTCGTCGAGAACACCGGCAAGGCGACGACGGCCGACATCCTTGCCGTGATGGCCGCGGCCAGGCGCCAGGTCTACGAGCGCTTCGGCGTCGTGCTCGAGCCGGAGGTGCAAGTGCTCGGCGAGGTGAGCTGGCCGGAGGAATGGCAACTCGAGAGCTGAGCCCGCAGGAATGGCGGTGCGGGCGGTGAATCGGCAGGCATGGCAACCAGGGCCCTGAACCCTCGCCGGCCGGGCGCCCGTGCCCAGCCGGCCCGCCGGCGGGTCTCCCGCGAGCGCCCGGCGCTGGGGGGCACGGTCCTGCGCAGGCGAGCTATCGCAGCGGCAATCGCGCTGGTGGCGATTTGGGCGCTCTACATGCTCTGGTTCCGGAACCTCCTCTGGTTCGCCATCGACGAGGTGACGATCACCGGCGCGACCACCAACGAGCGCCAGATCAAGGAGGCGGTAGAGCAGGCCGCCCAGGACATGACGACCCTCCATCTCAAGGACGACGAGCTCCGGGACGCCGTGGCCCGGTTCCCGACCGTCGCCTCCGTCGGCGCGAGCACGAGCTTTCCCCACGCACTCCATGTGACTATCACCGAGCGTCTCCCGGTCGCCTTCATCAAGGTCGGCCCCCAGAGGACGGCGGTCTCGGCGGACGGCTACCTCCTGCTGGGCGCGAGCTTCGACCCCAAGAACCTCCCTCGGATCGGGGGGGTCGCGGCGCACGGCGCCCGCCTCGACGGAGATGCCGCGGCCCAGGCTGCGATCCTCGGCGCCACCCCGGGGCCTCTTCGCGACCGGGTCACGGACTCCAGCTGGGACGACCAGCAGGGTGGGGTGGTGGTGACCCTGGATGGCGGCCCCGACCTCCGCTTCGGAGACGGGTCACGGGCCAGGGACAAGTGGACGGCGGCCGTGGCGGTGCTGTCGAGCAGCGAGCACGGCTCGCCCTCGTACCTCGACGTGAGCGTCCCGGATCGCCCCGTCTCCGGCGGCTGACCGCGGCCCCTGGCGCCTGCAACGCGTCATTCACCCGGATTCGGGCCTGGAGGCGATCCCTGCCGGGCGGCGAAATGGGAAGTCGCGATGCCCGCAAAATACGGCAATTTGCAGGGCTTTATTGGACCCTCAACCAACTCTGTACCTCGATCTGTGGACGAGACTTACCCCGCAGGAACTCTCAAGGGAGACTTGAGAGTTCGGGCGTGAACGGGCGTTGACAGTGCGTATTCTTTGCCCTACTTTCGATTTCGCCCTATAGCCGAATCCATCGGCCGGGCTCGGAGCAGGACCAACCAATGGAGACTTCATACCTGGCAGTGATCAAGGTCGTCGGCGTCGGCGGCGGTGGCTCAAATGCCGTCAGCCGGATGATCGACGCGGGCCTACGCGGCGTCGAGTTCGTCGCCGTCAACACCGACGCGCAGGCGTTGCAGGCGGCTGACGCCGACGTC
>JBKPTM010000196.1:0-2694 GCA_046765935.1 Actinomycetota bacterium
GCCGCGGGCGAGGATGGGCTGCCAGACCATCTCCTGGAGCCCGCCGACGATCGGCGTCGGGACGGTGTAGCTGGAGCGCCAGTCCACGTGGGTGCCGTCGCCATCGGGTGTGAGTCGAATCGAGCCGCCGTGGTGCTCGAACGGGACGTTGAGCTTGACGATCAGGTAGTCGAGCTGAGTCGGCCGCTCGTACGCCGTGATCTCTTCCTCGAACCGGAGCGGCCGGACCTTGATCTCGCGCATAGCCCCGACGCCGTTCGGCGCCGGCTCGCCCTCGCGGAGCAGCCTTGAGGCGTGGATCGGCCTGAAGCGCTCGTAGTTCGCGTGATCCGCCAGTCGGTCGAAGACCGGCTCAGGTGGCGCGGGGATCGTGCGGGTGACGTGGACGGATCGCATCAGGCTCCCGCGAGAGTAGAGACCACCGCTTCGTAGACGCCCTCCCCCATGCGGCCCTCGGTGACGGTGACGTTGGGACGCCCTGCGATCGCCTCGCGGAGGGCCGGATCGCGCTCCGGTCCATTGGCGGGCACGAAGAAGCGACCGACAACCTCCGCGACGGCGAGGTCCTCGACCGAGTCCCCGATCGCGATGCACTCGTCGGGGGCGTAGCCGCGGACCCGCATGTGGAAGGCGACCGCCCTCGCCTTGCTGGCGGCCTCAGGCAGCAGGTGGTAGGCGTGCGCCGGTCCCTCGATCCCGTCCATCGGCGCGAAGATCGCGCCGTTGTCGAGGAATCGGAGGCCGTGATGTCCGCGCTGGGCGAGAAAGCGGTTGGCCTCGTCGACGTCGACCTTCCCGCGAAAGAGCAGCGAGAGCTCGCGCTGACGATGCCAGGGACTGTGCCATTCGAGCCGACCGGGGAAGTGCTCGAAGAGCTCGTCCGGGACGCCGTTGTCGACCATCGTCTCCGCGAGGGTCTTCCCCTCGTCGGCCACGAGGTCTCCGACCAGCTCCGTTCGCTCCCCGTCGATCATCACCACCGTCCCGACCTCGGCGATGTATGACCTCAGCCCCATCAGCTTGGCGTCCTCCACCACGGAGCCCTCCCGCCGCCCCGACTTGATCACGACCTCCACGCCGGCACGGTCGCACGCCTCCAGCATCCGGGCCTGGAGCATCGAGAACCCGCCCTCGGAGTCTCGGAAGAGCGACCCGTAGCGCCCGAGCAGGGTCCCGTCGAGGTCGGTGTAGACGCAGCGGAGGGGCAAGGGAAGCGAACCGTACTGAGCGGCCGCTTCGGTGAGCAGGACTACTTGCTGGCAGTGAGACGCGGCGACCCTGCGCTACGCGCTTTGAGAAGCCATGTCGACCACGATCTTGATGTCCTCGGGTCGCTTTTGAAGCGCCGCCGGCCAGTCCTCGGCCGGTAGCCGCCGCGTGATCAACTGAGTGAGCCAGTCGGGGTCCGCCGCGGCCAGCGCGGCTGCAGCCTGGTCGTAATGGCGGCGGGCGGCGTTGACCGTGCCGAACACCGCCTTGTTGCCAAGCACGAGATCCTTGTTCAAGGCATCCAGATACGCCTCACCGGCCCGCTGACCATGGGAGATGCCGGTCAACGCGACGACTGCGCCCGGCGCCGCGAGGTGCACTGCATCGACAACCACCTCGCCCACGCCCGTGCACTCGATCACGATGTCGGGCCTGATTGGCAGCTCGGCGGCCGGGGTCGCGTGGTACTCGGCACCGAGAGCCGCCACCAGACGCGGCTTCGGTCCCTCCGTCGCGCGGTCCAGGACGTGGGTCTCGAGGCCGCGCTGACGCGCCAGCAACGCCGCGAGGAGCCCGATCGGGCCGGCGCCGGTGATCAGCGCGACCCTCGGTTCGAACCAGGCGCGGGCGCCGATTCGCTCGGCATGCTCGAAGGCCTTGGCGACCACCGACGTCGGCTCGACGAGGACCCCGAGATCGCCGAGGGTCGGTGACAACGCCACTGCGAAGCGAGGGTCCAGACGGAAGCGCTCGCTGCCGTAGCCGTGGCGCTCCTTGATCCCGAGCTCCACGAAGTCGCCCCTCCGGCACATGTCCCACTCATCGGCCGCACAGGCAGCGCACGGAAGCGGATCGGGCCGCCGCACGACTCCGGCGATCAGGTCACCAGGCACAAAGCCGCTGCCCTCGGGCGCGTCGATCACCTCGCCCAGCGACTCATGCCCCAGCACCAGTCGCTCCTCACCCGGCGGCGGGGTGCCATAGCCGTCTTCGGCGATTTCCCGGTCGGTGCCGCACATTCCGATCAACCGTGTCTGGACGAGCAGCGAGCCGTCAGCTTCGGGTGGCTCCGGCAGCTCGATGATCCCCGCTGTCTCGGGCCGCCCAGGAGCTATCGCGATTGCCTTCAACGGCTCAACTCGCGCCGACCGTCTCGGCGTCCACCAGGCTGAGCCCTGGTGCGATGGCGGGCTCGCCGCCTTGGCCCACCGCCTCGTCGATGCGAATCAGATGAACCACGGCGTTGATCAGCGCCAGGTGGGTGAACGCCTGCGGGAAGTTGCCCAGATGCAGACCGCTGTGGGGGTCGATCTCCTCGGCGTAGAGATGGAGCGGGCTGGCGTAGGCGAGCAGCTTCGTGCAGAGTGCCCTAGCCCGGGCCACCTCGCCGATCTCGGTCAGCGCCGAGACCTGCCAGAAGGAGCAGATCGTGTAGGTGCCCTGCTCAGCGCTGATCCCGGCGTCGGTCTCCGCCTCGGCGTGACG
>JBKPTM010000197.1:0-5646 GCA_046765935.1 Actinomycetota bacterium
ACTCCTCGGCGACGTGGGTGTTCATCAAGCCGATCTCCCAGGCCTTCTCGATGATGTCCTGGGGCCAGGTCCCGTCCTTGTCGTAGTCCCACGCGACCTTGCGGATGTCCTTCTCGGCGAAGCTGTGCGCGAGCTCGCGCAAGTCCTTCTGCTCATCGGTGAGGGTGAGGTCAACCACGTGTGACTGCTCCTTCTGGTGCGAGGGCGCGCGCCAGCGCGCCCGTCTTGTGTTGGGAAGTCTTCGGCGACTGATTGACTGGTCAGTCAGCCAGCTCCTGGAAGGGTACCGGATCACCTGGCGCCCGAGCGCAGGTAGGCCTGGCTCGTGCCTGAGCCATGCGTGGCCCCAGGGCTTCTAAGGTGTGCCCATGCCCCTGATTGCCTCGCTTCAGCTGGGCACCGTGTTCATCATCGTGGTGTTGGTCGCGCTGCCCGTGGGGGCCATCGTCTTCGCGATGGGCGCCGGCAGCGCGCTGCAGAAGATCGGCAAGGGTGACTTCGCGCTCGAGCAGGACTTCCCGCAGAGCTCCGGGGGGCCGGTGCACGCGGTCTCCCCCGAGGTGCGCGAGGAGGAGATCCGGCAGATGGTCCAGGCGCGCTCGGATCGCGGGGTCGCCAGGGGCCGCGAGGCGCTGGACGTCGAGGCCGAGGTCGAGAAGCTGCTCGCCTCCGATACGAGCGGGCCGAGCCTCGGAGAGGATCGCGCCCTGCGCGAGGAGGTGCGACAGCTGGTGATCGCCCGAAACGAGCGGCGCCAGCGCCAGGGGAAGGAACCGCTCGACGTGGATCAGGAGATTGAGCGCCAGCTCCGCGAGCTCGAGAACCTAGGTCAATAAGATCCACTCCGGTGGAGGCCAGCGACGCAGAGAGCCGGGTGGTGGAGCTCGAGGACATCCCCGATGTCCCGGGCACCTACTTCAACCCGCAGACCGAGGTGGTGGTCGTCGTCGACGACTCAGCCTCGATCGACCAGGAGGTCTTCAACATGGAGGCCTTCGAGGGCGCGGATTGGGTGCGGATCTCCGACGAGGTCCCCGTCGACGAGGAGCAGCGCGACCGCCTGCTCGAGCAGTTCCAGACCCACTACCACCCGGGGGCCGGCGGCTCGGTCTCCGAGACGGCGCTCGAGCAGGGCGACGACGAGCTCGATGCCGACGAGGACGGCCAGGACCCCGGCCGAGAGGACAACGACGGCTGATGGTCGAGGAGGGGCAGGAGGCCCCGGACTTCACCCTCCCCGATCAGAACGGCAACGAGGTCACGCTGAGCGAGCTGCGCGGCGAGACGGTCGTTCTGTACTTCTTTCCGAAGGCGGACACCCCCGGTTGCACAACCCAAGCCTGTGGGATCCGCGACCACCGCAACGACTACGCGGGCTCCGAGGCGCGGGTGATCGGGGTCTCCCCCGACACCGTCACGGCGCAGCGCAAGTTCGCCGACAAGTACGGGCTCGACTTCACGCTGCTCGCCGATGAGAACCACGAGGTGGCGGACCTCTACGGCGTCTGGGGCGAGAAGAAGATGTACGGCAAGACCTACATGGGCGTACAGCGCGCGACGTTCCTGATCGACGCGGACGGCAGAGTGGCGCGGGTCTTCCCCAAGGTCTCGCCGAAGACCCACGACGAGGTCGTCCTCGAGGCCCTGGGCCAGCTCGCCTCGGCGTGAACGCGACCGCCCCGTTCACGAACGACCGGTACGACGAGGAGCCCTACCTCGACGCAGAGGGCGCCGAGTTCACGCGGGTCCACATCTCGCGAACGTTCAGCGGTGATCTCGAGGGCTCCAGCACCGCGGAGATCCTGATCGCCAAGTCGGAGGGTGGTGGCGGCTACACCGGCCATGACCTGATCACCGGCACCCTGAGCGGAAGGTCCGGGAGCTTCGTCATTCAGCACGGCGGCATCATGGGCCCGGAGGGCATTTCGAACTCCGGCACGATCGTCCCGGGCACGGGCACCGGCGAGCTGGCGGGGATCACCGGCGAGGGCACCCTGCTAGCCGACGACGAGGGCAACCACACACTCACGCTCGCGTACGAGCTGCCGTAGCGCCCGCGCGGCTCCGCGGAGCCGTGAGGCATCCCTCGGCGCCCGGCGCGGCGCTACACCGCCACCACGACGATGAACGCGGCGTAGAGCGCGATCCAGGCGAGCACCGCCGGCAGCTCGAACCGGTCGCGCAGGCGGAGCGCCCAGAAGGCGATCACGCCCCCGGCCAGCCCGAGCGAGACCGAGACCGCCGCGTTCCCGCTCAGGTCCCAGTCGGTGAAGAGGAGCCCGATCCCGACCGGGATCATCGACTGGAAGACCATCGCGCCGGTGATGTTGCCGAGCGCGAGGGAGTCCTTCCCCTCGCGCACCCAGAAAAAGCTGTTGACCTTCTCCGGGAGCTCCGTCGCCAGCGGGGCGAGGATCAGGGAGAGGACGATCGCCTCGAGGCCGACGTCCTCGGCGACGTTGAGCAGCTCCTCCACGAACAGATGGGCGCCCCCCACCATCGCGCCGAGCCCGACCAGAAACTGAAGGACCGCGATCCCCGTCCCCGGCTCGCCCGCCCGGTTCTCTCCACGCGCCATGATCAGCGGGTTGAGCGTTTCCTCAGGCTGCGCCTCGCCGCCCTGGGCGAGCGTCAGCCAGACGTAGGCGGGATAGGCCGCGATGAAGAGCGCGCCGGCGGCGATTCGCAGGCCGCTCGGGGCACCGAATCCGAGCGCCAGACCGAGGGCGAAGAAGACCAGGAAGAAGGTGAGGTCACGGTCCAGGGTCGTCACGTGCGCGCGCAGGAAGATGCCCTGCGGGCGCCGGTGCCTGTAGAGGTAGGCGGAGAGGCCGACCAGGCCCATCGCGAGGGTCGCGAGCAGGAAGGGCGCGCCGACGATCGCGCCCACCGCGATGTCCTCGCTCTTCGAGCCCTCGATCAGGGCGACGACGGCGATCAGGGTCTCGGGCATCGCCGTACCCACGGCCGCGAGCAGGCTCCCGACCGCCCCCTCCCCCAGCCCGAGCCGATAGCCGATCCACTCGACCGCGTTCGTGAACAGCAGGGCGCCCGCCAGGATCACGGCGAAGCTCGCGGCGAGCAGGATGAAGTCCATCGCGGGGCCCAGACCTACGCGTAGCCGAAGGCCAGCGCGATGACGATGTAGACGAGCAGCAGCTGCAGGCCCTCGTACCAGGTCGATTCGCCCTCCTGCGTGACCTGGTTGGCGATGATCGCGGCGATCGCGAGGCCGGCCAGCTCGAGGCCGTTGAAGACGAGCGGCATCGGCGCCGGACCGAGGACGAACGAGACCAGCACCAGGACCGGCGCGACGAAGAGGGCTACCTGTGCGCTGGAGCCGATTGCGATGTTCACCGCCAGGCTCATCTTGTTCTTGTAGGCGACCAGGACCGCGACCCAGTGTTCGGCGGCGTTGCCGACGATCGCGACGATGATCGCGCCGATGAAGAACTCGGAGAGCCCGATCGAATGGGAGGTCTCCTCGATCGAGCCGACCAGGATCTCGGAGAGCAGCCCGACCAACGCCCCCGCGATCGCCAGGGCGAGGACCGACCGGCGCGTGCTCCAGCTGCCGCGACCCTCGATGCTCGACTCCTCCTCGTGCGGGTTGAAGAGCCTGGCGTGGGTCCGCAGCGAGAAGAACAGGCCGGCCGCGTAGGAGAGGATCAGCACGCAGGCGACCGCGAAGGAGAGCTGCTCCAGGTCGCTGCCGAAGTTGATGCGCTCGTCGCCCGGAAGGGGCAGCGCCACGCCCTTCACCAGGGCGAAGACGCCCGGGATGATCAGCGCGGCGGTGGCGAGCAGGAGCATCGTCGACTGCACGCTGGCGGCGGTCTGACCGAACTTCTGCACCCCACGGGTCCGGTGGCCGGTGACGCCGCCGACGAGCATGGCGGCGCCCATGACGAGGAGGACGTTGCCGAGGATCGAGCCGATCAGCGAGGCCTTGACCACCTCGTGCAGCCCCTTGCCGAGCGCGAACAGGGCGATGATCAGCTCAGGGGCGTTGCCGAAGGTGACGTTGAGCAGGCCGCCGATCACGTTGCCGGAGCGCTCGGCGAGCTCCTCGGTCGCCCTGCCCATCATCGCGGCCGGCGGGATCAGCGCCACGGCCGACACGAAGAAGACCACGACCGCCGAGGCATTAAGCAGATCCACCAGGATGGCGGCTGGGATCAGCGGCGAGAGGAGGTAGGGCCAGCTGTCGGGCCCGAGCAGCCGTCGCCGCGACGGCGTGGATGAGGGGTCCGGCATGGAGGGCAGATTAAGGACCGCTGCCGCCGGGGTCCCTGCGGCCTACTGACCCAGCAGGTTGGCGCAGCGCTGCAGCGCCGCGACCCCGGCGGCCTGTGAGAGGCACTGCTCGTAGGCCTGGGCGGCCGATTGGCTCGGCGCAGCGGTCGATCCGCCCGACTCGGGAAGCACGCCACCGGTTCCGAGCCCGCCGCGGAGGGACCCGCCGAGCACCGCCGGGTTGATCCCCAGCCGCTGCAGGACGCTCGCCGTCAGCGGCTGTGCGTTGGCCGGCGCCTGGATGTTCTGGGGCTTGTTGACGTCGGCGAAATTGAGCTGCAGGTGGATCTCGAGTGAATCGGGTGCCCCCGGGGTTCCGGGCGGCGGCTTCAGGTTGAACTCCAGCCCGAGGCGGCGCAGCAGCTTGTCGGTCTCGCCCGAGTTGACGTCCACCTCGCCCGACTGGATCGTGTTGTTGAGCTGGTCGAGCTGACTGAGGTCCACGTTGCCCACCGACCTGCCGGCGTCCTTCGCGATCGTCTTCAGGTCGTCGACGATCTGCGGGACGTTCGCCTTGCCCGAGATGTGGATGGTCTTCTGGCCCTCGACGTCCTCGGTCCCCTCGTTCTTCAGGTCCGTGAGCCAGCGCGCCAGGTCGATGTGGAGCCTCTGCAGCAGGCCCGCCTGGGGATTGGCTCCGTTCTGTCCCTGCAGCTGGGCATAGGTGGAGGTGAACTCGTCATAGAGCTGCTGCGGGACTGCGTAGTCCGTCCCCTGGATGTTCACGAAGGCGCGGTCGCCGGTGGCGGTCAGGCCGCCGCTTCCCGAGAGCGTCTGCGAACCGCTCTCGGCCCGCAGCGAGACGTCGAAGTCGAACTGCGGGAATTTCGCCGGGTCCTGGCTCTCGAACTGACCCCCGAGCTTCACCTCCAGCGTGCCGGGGCTGTCGCCGCCGTTCGTCTCGACCCTGAAATCGAGGTCGAAGTTCCCGCTCTTGATCGGAGTGGGATTGCTGAAGGTGTCCGTCAGGACCTGCTGCGGGTTCTCGTTGTTCTCACCACTCCCACCGCACGCGGCGAGCAGCAGCCCGGAGACAAGGGCGGCGGTGAGCGCGACTGAAAGGCGAATCCGGGTCAAGGGCGTCTCCTGCCTGAAACGGCGCCGGAGGGTAGCGCAAGCCCATTAACCAACGAGCCGGTTCACCCGTCCTATCCTCAGGTCGATGGAGGGGAGGAGGACATGCCCTAACTGCGCGGCCGAGAATCCCGCACACGCACGCTTCTGCATGTCCTGCGGCGCCGAGCTGACCCCGGTGTGCCCAAGCTGCGGCGCCCAGAACCCGGCCGGCGCCAAGTTCTGCATCGAGTGCGGGACGGGGCTCACCGATGCCTCTCCCGCCCCCGCCGCGGC
>JBKPTM010000198.1:0-20652 GCA_046765935.1 Actinomycetota bacterium
GTCGTGGGATGTCCGCGAGCACCTCAGCCAGGTTGGACGGGTCCAGTGAGATCACCTTCGGCCTGGATTGCAGACGCGAAGCCACCGCCACCACGTCGTCGAAGGAGACCGCGCAGACCTCGCAGACCGCCTGCGTCACGATCAGATCGACGTCGAGGTCGGCGAGCGTGGGCTCGTCCAGCTCGTACAGGTGACGGCCCTCTCCGGTCAGCGTCCGCACGGCGGCGTCGATCTCGCCGGCTGAAAGCCCTTCGGGGACGAGGCTCCGGGTCAGGTGGGGCTTGCTCCGCGCCTCGGCCGGGTAGTCGCACTCATGGGTGACGGCGACGACTTGATCGCCCAGACCGAGGGCGAATAGCATCTCGGTCGCGGACGGGACCAGGCTCGCGATTCGCACCCGACGAATATGGCACTTCTGAGCGACGAGGAGATCAAGAAGCGGCTCAAGGGCCTGGACGGCTGGCGTCAGCGCGGCGAGTACATCGTGAAGAGCTTCGAGCGAGACGACTTCGTGGGCTCGGTCAAGTTCGTCGATTCGCTGGTCGGGCCGGCCGAGGAGATGGGCCACCACCCCGACATCGCGATCTCGTGGAGCCAGGTGGAGGTCGCGATCTCGACGCACGCCGAGGGCGGCCTCACCGAGAACGACTTCGAGCTGGCCAAGAAGGTCGAAGCGCTGGCCTGAGCGTTCGCTAGCCTTGGCTCGTCGCCAGTGACCGACGACGATCCCCCTCGAAGTACGCGCGCCCGATCGGGCGTAGGCAATCCGGCCGCAGTCCGGCCGCCTGAGCCAGGGCACGGACGATGAGCGCTGTTCTCCTCGTCCTGCTGTTCGTGCTGATCGCGATCAACGGCGTCTTCGTCGCCGCCGAGTTCGCGTTGGTTCGTTCGCGGCGATCGAAGCTGGAGCAGCTCGCCTGGGAGGGAAACCGTAGCGCCTCCGCGGTGCTGAAGGAGCTCGACGACATCGACGAGTACCTGTCCGCCTGTCAGCTGGGGATCACCATGGCCTCCATCGGCATCGGCTTCCTGGGCGAGCCCGCGGTGGCGGAGCTGATCGAGCCCGTCTTCGGCGGCTTCTCGCACGGTGTCGCGGTGGCGATCTCGGTCGCGATCGCGTACGGGCTCGTCACCTCACTGCACGTGGTGGTCGGCGAGCAGGCTCCGAAGCTCCTCGCGATCGCGCGGCCGGAGGAGAGCGCCCGGCGCCTGGCTTCTCCGCTCAATTGGTTCAGGCGGATAACCGCGCCGTTCACGGTCGCCCTGACCTGGATGGCGAACGGCGTCGTCCGCCTCTTCGGCGTCCGTCCAGATGAGCTCGACGAGCAACAGCCGACGTCGGAGGACCTGCAGATGCTGATCTCGCAGTCCGCGGTCCGCGGCAAGCTCGACCCGGGAGAGGCGGTGATGCTGCGGGGCGTCTTCCACCTGCACGAGCAGGAGGCGCGCGAGGTGATGACCCCGATTCCGGCGGTGGTGACGGTCGATGCGTCCTCGAACGTCTCGGAGGCGCTCAACCTCTGCATCTCCTCGGGGCACAACCGCCTGGTCGTGGTCGAGGACGGCAACGCCGATCGGGTCAAGGGCATCGTCCACGCGCTGCGACTGGTCCGCCTGATGATGGCCGAGGGGCCCGAGGCGAAGATCGAGGCGGCAATCCGCGACGCGCTGATCGTCCCCGAGACCAAGCCCCTGGACGACCTGCTCACCGAGCTACAGCGCCAGCGCTCCTCGATGGGCGTCGTTGTCGACGAGTACGGCCGGACGGTCGGCATCGTCACCGTCGAGGACATCCTGGAGGAGGTGGTGGGGGAGATCGAGGACGAGACTGATCCCCTGGCCGGGTCGCTCCGACAGCTCGCGAACGGGGACTGGTACGTGCGCGGGCACGTCTCCCTCGGCGATCTCGCCGATCGCGGCATCGAGCTGCCGGTGGACACGGACGCCTACAACTCGGTCGGCGGCTACGTCTTCGGCGAGCTCGGCCGGCTGCCGAAGCGGGGCGATCTGATCACGGCGGACGGCTACGAGATCCGCGTCGAGTCGGTGCGCGAGAACCGCATCGAGGCCGTTCGGATACACGCGCAGAGCGCCTGATGCACCGGTTGCAGGGACTTTTCCTTCCGTCCGTATAGGGCTCTACGTTGCGAGGCATCCGAGGGTCGTCTAGGAGGCCGTATGTGGGTCGTCCGATTCAGCGATAAGCAGCTTGAGGTAGTCAGGGCGGTGCTTCGCTCCGAGGAGCACCGGGGACCGGCTCTCGAAGGAGCACTCGAGGCACTCGATCTGGCTCGGTGGGATGACCTTCCGGAGGCGCAGCTTCCCTGGTCCGAGATCGAGGCCGAGGCAACCAAGCAGGGTGTCTCTGAGGCGGATGTGATCTGGGATCGTTCCGGTCGCCACGATGAGCCCGCCGTGCCCCCCATCGCGACCAAGTCGCGCGTCAAGCGCAAGGGCAAGCAGGCGGCTTAGCGGCACCCCGTTAATCGGCGCGGCGACCGCCGCGCTCGCGCTGCTCGCCCTGGCGGGATGCGGCGGCGACGACTCCTCGTCGGCGTCGAACCGGTTCGACGGCAACCGCGCGATGTCACTCGTCCGCGCCCAGGTCGCGGTCGGTCAGCGCCCGGCGGGATCGCCGCAGCTCCGCAACCTCGCCGTGACCCTTCGCGACACGATGGGCGCACAACCTGGCAGCGGGATCAGGACCAGCTTCGAGCCATTTCCCAGCACCGGCCCGCAGCAGGGACTGCGCAACATCGTGGGGGTGCTGCCGGGGAAGGCGCCGGCGATTGTGATCGGGGCCCACTACGACACCGAGTGGCACCCGAAGGGCTTCGTCGGAGCGAACGACAGCGCGGCCGGCACCGCCGCGGTGCTCGAGCTCGCCCGCCGGCTTCCCGAGGAGCTGCCTCAGTCCCATCGCGAGATCCGCTTCGTCCTCTTCGACGGTGAGGAGGATCCGCCCGGCTGCAGCGACAAGGACTTCCAGTTCTGCGCACTCCGGGGTTCGAGGGCATACGCGGCCGCCCACCCCGGCGAGGTCGGGGACATGATCCTGCTCGACTACATCGCCAACCGAGGCGCTCAGATCAGGCGGGAGCAGAACTCGAACCAGGCCCTCTGGGAGCAGCTCCGCCAGGCGGCTGGAGAGGTCGGCGCGTCCGAGGTCTTCCCGCCCGGCATCCAGGGCGGCGTGATCGATGACCACATCCCGTTCCTCGAGCAGGGGATCCCGTCGATCGACCTGATCGACTTCAACTACCCCTACGCGGACACGGTGCAGGACACCGTCGACAAGCTCGATCCGACTGTCATGGACGAGGTGGGCGAGACGGTTGCCCAGCTCGTGATCAACCTGAACGGCGGCTAGTACTCGTAGAAGCCTGCGCCCGACTTGCGGCCGAGCTTGCCCTCGTCGACGAGCGCGATCAGCCGGCCCGGCGGGCGGTGGTGCTCCTCGCCGCTGTCGGCGTATAGGGCCTCTCCGATCGCCACCGCGACGTCAGTCCCGATCAGGTCGAGCAGCGCGAGAGGCCCCATCGGGTAGTTGGCGCCGAGCGTCATGCAGCGGTCGACGTCCTCCGCCTGCATCCCGGTCTGCTCCATCAGCCGAACCGCATCGAATAGGTAGGGGAAGAGCAGCCGGTTGACGACGAATCCCGGCTCGTTGGGGACCTCGACAACGGTCTTGCCGATCGCGTCGCACCAGGCGCTTGCCCGGGAGCGGATGTCCTCCCTGGCGGGGCCCGGGAGGCAGAGCTCGATCAGGTCCATCTTGGTGACCGGGTTGAACGGGTGCAGCCCGAAGACGCGCTCCGCGTGCCCGCTCTCGGCAGCGAGCTGGTCGAGCGACAGCGAGGAGGTGGTGGTCGCGAGATCGGCGTCCGCTGCCGAGTCTCCCGCCGCCTTGAGGATGTCGACCTTCGGCCCGATCTCCTCGACGATCGCCTCGACGACCAGGTCGGAGTCGGCGAGGTCGCCCGTGGCTGTCGTGACCCTTATCCGCTTGGCCTCGGCGCCGTCGACCTTCGCGGCGAGCGAGTGGGCCTGCTCTTCGGCACGCCAGGCCGAGGCATCGGATCGTGCCAGCAGGAGAACCTCCGAGGCCACGCTCGCGCAGGCGGCGAGTCCGCAGGCGATCGTCCCGCTGCCTGCGATCGCCGGCCGCTGATATGTGGTGGCGCCCGCCACGTGGGGTGTCTATCACGCGTACATTCGGGCCGTGACCGATCGCCGCACCGAAGTTGTCCACCAGCTGGTCGAGATGTGGAACTCGGGTGATCTCGACGGCTACCTCGAGGCGCTCGGCCCGGACTTCGAGTTCACCCCCGATCCGAGCTTTCCCGATACCGGTCCCTACTCCGGCGAGGAACTGCGCGAGTGGCTGCGTGAATGGCAGGGAACCTGGCAGGGCAACCGCTTCGAGGTGCTCGGGATCACCGACCACGGCCCCGCGGTCACGGTCGACTCGCGCTGGCACCTGATCGCGACTGGCCAGGGCCAGGAGGTACCGGTCCAGGACTTCACCATTGTCTTCTGGTTCGACGCTCAGGACCGGCCCCTGCGGATGGCGGCATTCTTCGATCGCGAGCGAGCCCTCGAGGAGGCGAGGGGACAAACTGGCTGACTCGCCAGTCAATGGGTGTATGCTCAGTTCTACGAGACTTGGTTGCTTGAAGAAACCGACTGAGGAGGCTAGAGGTGGCTGAGAACGGAAAGTTCGGTGGACGCGAGGTCGTGATCGTGGAGGCCGCTCGGCTTCCCGTTGGGCGCGGACACGAGGAGAAGGGCTATTACAAGGACGTCCACGCCTCGAATCTGCTGGCCAAGACCTACAGCTCGGTCATCGAGAGAGCCGGAATCGAGCCCTCCGAGGTCGAGGACGTCGTCGCCGGCTGCGTGCAGCAGTTCGGTGAGCAGGGCATCAACATCGCGCGCAACGCGTGGCTCGAGGCCGGACTGCCCATCGAGACACCGGCCACCACTGTCGATCGCCAGTGCGGTTCCGCCCAGCAGGCCGTCAACTTCGGCGCCGCGCTGGTCGCCTCCGGCGTCCACGACGTCGTCATCGGTGGCGGCGTCGAGCACATGGGCCACATCTCCTTCGCCGACTCGGCCGAGGTGATGAAGGAGCACGGCTTCGCCTTCTCGCCGCAGCTGCTCGAGCGCTACAACCTCGTGCCGCAGGGCATCTCCGCCGAGATGATCGCCGACAAGTGGGAGATCCCACGCTCCGAGCTGGATGAGATCGGACTCCGGTCCCATCAGCTCGCCCATCAGGCGACCGAGGAGGGCCGCTTCGAGCGCGAGATGATTCCCTGGCAGAACAACGGCGACACCTACGTCACCGACCAGGGCATCCGCCCGCCCACCGAGGACTCCGCCGAGAAACTCGCCTCCCTGAAGCCGGCCTTCAAGGAGGACGGCAAGATCACGGCCGGCAACTCCTCGCAGGTCTCCGACGGCGCGGCCGCGGTCCTGCTGACGACTCCGGAGAAGGCCAAGGAGCTCGGCCTCACCCCGAGGGCCAGGATCGTCGACCAGACGACCGTCGGCGTCGACCCGGTGATCATGCTGACCGGCCCCATCCCCGCGACCAAGAAGCTCCTGGAGCGCAACGGGATGAAGATGGACGACATCGATCTCGTCGAGATCAACGAGGCGTTCGCTTCGGTCGTCGCGGCCTGGCGCCGCGAGCTCGAGCCCGACATGGATCGCGTCAACGTAAACGGCGGCGCGATCGCGATCGGTCACCCGCTCGGCTCGACCGGCGCGCGCCTGATCACCACGCTGCTCCACGAGCTGGAGCGCTCCGACAAGGAGACCGGCCTGGTGACCATGTGCTGCGGCGGCGGGCTCGGGACGGGCACGCTGATCCAGCGGGTCTAGGCCCGATCTCACAAGCGAGCCCGGGCGGGCGTTGATCTAGCGATGGCCACGAGGCCCGCAGGGGCTCATGTGCGTAAGCCTGCTGCGAAGTGGAGCGCCGACGACCGCCGGCTGATGCGGGTGGACAAGGTGCTCAAGCAGGTGATGCAGGAGACCGGGCCGATTCACGCCGAGATCGATCGCCGCGGGAGCCGGACCGATCCCTATGAGGCGCTCGCCCGGGCGATCGTGGGGCAGCAGCTCTCGACCAAGGCGGCGGCCTCGATCTGGTCGAAGCTCCTGGATCAGTTCGGCGGGAAGACCCCGACGCCGGAGCAGATCCTCAGGAAGCGGAGGGACACCCTGCGGAAGGCCGGCCTCTCCAATGCCAAGGTCGAGTTCCTCCGCGACCTCGCCGCTCACGTCAAGGACGGGCGGCTCGATCTCAAGCGCCTCTCGAAGCTCCCGGACGAGGACATCGTGGCCGAGCTCGTGGAGGTGAAGGGCATCGGCAGCTGGACCGCTGAGATGTTCCTGATCTTCCACCTGGGCCGGCCGGACGTGGTCTCACACGGCGACCTCGGTATCCGGCGCGCCGTGCAGATCGCCTATGGGCTGGAGGAGCTCCCGGGGCCCGAGGAGATGGAGCGGATCTCCGACAAGTGGCGTCCGCACCGCACGCTCGCCTGTCTCTACCTCTGGCGGTCCCTGGACAACACGCCGACCTAGAACTCCTCCGGAGGAGTGGATAGCGTGCCCCGCCAGTCGCGGATCCACCAGGGGGTGATCCGCGCAATCCCCAACCAGAAAGGGAGAAATGAAGGTCAGAGCAACGCTTGCCTTGACTGCCGTCCTCGCCCTCGCCGTAATCGGCGCAGGCTGCGGCAGCAGCGACGACGACAGCGGCACCTCGAGCCTGACGAAGAGCGAGTGGATCGCCAAGGCCGACGCGATCTGCCAGCAGGGCAACCAGGAGATCGAGCAGGCCGCGCAGCAGCAGTTCGGCAACCAGAAACCGAGCGCTGCCGACGTTCAGCAGTTTGCAACCGGGACCGCGCTCCCCAATACCCAGACCCAGATCAACAAGATCAGGGCGCTCGGCGCACCGTCGGGCGACGAGGATCAGGTGAACAAGATTCTCGACACAGTCCAGGCGGACATCGACAAGGCGAAGTCCGCCGGCGACATCGAGGAAAGCACGTTCGCCGACGGTAACGCGCTGGCCAAGCAGTACGGCCTCAAGGTCTGCGGCCAGGACTGAGCATGGCGGCCCTCGATCGAATCTCGATAGCGGCGATCGGGGACACCCCGGCGGAGCTCGCCGAGCAGGCGAGCTCCGCCGAGGCCGCCGGGATCGACTGCATCTGGGCGCCGGAGCTCTTTCGCAGCTCGGTCACGCAGGCGACCTGGCTGGCCGCGAACACGGAGACGGCCGACGTGGGCACCGGAATCGCCTGGGCGTTCACCCGCAGTGCCTTCATCCTCGCGGTGAGCGCCCTCGACATCGACGAGATGTCCGGGGGCCGATTCCGGCTCGGCCTCGGCGCCGGCGTCAAGCGCCTCAACGAGACCTGGCACTCAGTGGACTACGGCAAGCCCGCGCCGCACCTGCGCGAGATGATCGAAGCCACTCGCCTGATCATGGAGAAGGCGCCGACAGGCGAGCCGATTCGCTACGAGGGCGAATACCAGGACATCGACATCAGGGGCTGGATCCGGCCGCACAAGCCGGCCCGCGAGCGCGTCCCGATCTACGCCGCCGCGATGCGGGAGGGGATGTGCCGGATGGCGGGCGACGTGGCCGACGGCCTGATCGGCCATCCGATGTGCCCGGTGCGCTGGATCGACGAGGTGATGGTCCCCAGCTTCGAGACCGGGTTACAGCGCTCGGGCCGCCAGCGCTCGGACCTCGACTTCATCCCCACCGTCACGACCGTGATCGACGACGACGAGAAGCGCGCGCTCGACGCGGCCCGTCGGACGATCGCCTTCTACTCGACGGTCCGCACCTACAAGCCCCTCTGGGAGATGCATGGATTCGCCGACGCCGCGGACGCGGCCGGCGAGGCCTTTCGCAAGGGTGACCTCGCGGCGGTTCCGGAGGCGATTCCCGACGAGATGGTCGAGGCCTTCACGGCGGCCGGGCCGATCGACAAGGTGCGGGAGCGGATCGCCGAGGTCGCCGAGCGCGGCGACGGGGTCTTCCTCACACCCGCCACCTATTTCATCCCGCCGGAGCAGATCGGCGAGTACCAAGCAAAGCTGATCGAGGCCTTCGCCACCGCATAGCTGAGCCGCTGTCAGGCCAGGCAGGGATCCCGGTCGTCGAGGATCGCCTCCCGGGACGAAGCCGACGGGGGCGGGAAGTGCTGCTTGAAGGTGAAGGCGTAGGGGGTCGGGCCCTGCGCACGAAGGTGCTCGACCCGGTCACGGATGTCCTCGGCGGTCGGGATCGAGCCCGCCGGGATCCACCAGAGGGCCAGATGGGCCTCGGCCAATCTCGGGAACCACTCCCGGCGGCGGCGCATCACCTCGAGATGGGAGCCGTCGTACACGAATCGCCACAGGGCCTCGATCGACTCCCAGACGGACATGTTGACGATGATCCGCTCATCATCGAAGGGGCGAATCGCGGTCGCGTCACCGTCCTCGGTCTGCAACCGCCAGACGAAGCCCGGCGTTCGGTCGGCGACCGCGTTGACCGGATCGAGCAACGCGACGAAGTCGGCCAGGGCAGGCGAGTCGATCGGCTCGCGCGGGATCGCGACGTTGGCCTGCGCTATGTGCCACTCCGGGGCGATGCCGGAAAGGATATGAAGCCGCGGGGCTCGGGCTAGAGCGAGTTCACGAAGTCGACGAACTTCCCCGGGTCGCGCAGCGGCGCCCCGTGCCCGAAGCAGACCAGTTCCGGCTCAAGCGTCGCGAGCTTCTTCGCCGACTCCCGGTTGCGGGCGGGATCCGGAGTGAGCGCCGCCTTCGGCTCGTGCAGACCCGGGATGCCGAGGTATTGATCCATGTTGGCGAGCACGTCTCCGATGATCAGTACGCCGTCGGATTCACGCCAGAAGACGACGTGCCCGGCTGAATGGCCGGGCGTGTCGATCACCTCGAACCCGGCGATCTGCTCGCCTCCGTTGATGGGCTTGTCGACCTTGTGGGCCGGGCCGTGGAAGATCCGCCAGTAGAAGTGAGCCATGAAGGTGTCGGGCTGGCGCTCGTCGATCACCTTCGGGTCCTCAGCGCCTGGGATGTCCGCCTCGGGGCACCAGTACGGGATGCCGAGCTTCTCGCAGACGTCGCGGCTCGCGCCTTGGTGGTCGGGGTGGGCGTGGGTGAGTGCGTGGGCGGTCACCTCGTGGCCCTCGAGCTGCTTCAGGATGCGGCCGGTCGACTGCCGGCAGCCCGCGTCGATCAGGACGTCTCCGGCGAGGTAGGCGTTGACTGCCCAGGGGAGCCCCGGCAGGCACTTGATGTGCCAGACCCCGTCCGCGAGCTCCTTCATGAGCGCGACGCTATCTCAGTGAGCGACGCCGGTGCCGCCCCGCGGATCCCCGCTGTGCTTGGCGAGCTCCTCGAGTCGGGCGATCTGTGTCTCGCCCTCGCGCCTCACCGGATCGTCCTCGGGCAGGTGCTCGATCAAGCGCCGGATCCGGTTCCGGACCTGAAGCGCGAAGTGCGGGGTGGACGGCCCGGCCAGGGCGCGGATGTCATCGATGGTCACCGGCCTGGTCAGGCGATCGGGTCTCTCGACCTCGCTCACTTCTTTCCCTTCTGAGGCGCTGGGTTGGGCTCACTCTCGGCGGGGCCGGGCTGCGCGACGCCTCCGCTGGCCGTGCCCTGGGCTGCGCCGCCGATCGGGGCGAGCTCCGCCAGTTCGTCGACCTCCGCCTGCACCGTTCCTCCGATCGCCGTCGCGTCGCCCATCAGCCAGATGTGGTTGTACACCGCCCGCGTCGGATCCGTCGCGTAGCCCGGCTTGATGTCGAGCAGGAAGCCCCGCACCTGAGGCGGGAGCGTGTCGGCCGTGTCGGTGACGAGCAGCGGTCCCCACTTGCCGCTCGATGCGAGTGAGGCGGCCGCCGCGGCGTCGAGCGGCCGGTCGGAATTGGCGAGCTCCACCCCATGGCCGGGGTCGTTCAGGTTCCAGCCGAAGGTGCCGTCCGAGTAGCGAGCGAAGAGGAGCGCGTTCTGCACGACCCCGCCGGCGCCGACCCGCTGGACGCTGGCGGAGACTCGGGCGATCTGCGAGACCGCACTCTTCGAGATCACCGAGTCAGGCCCGAGGACGTAAACCGTCGCCGCAGCGTGGCGACGCAACGCCGCGAGGGTGGCCTGCGGCACCTGGTTGCGGCCGCTGAACAGGACCGGGTCGCCCGAGCGGGCTGCCCAGGCCGCGGCCGGCATCGCATAGCCCGGCTCATCTGAGCTGACCACGACGATGTGCTCAGGCTCGCGCTTCTGGAGCTGCTGGCGGAGTTGATCGATCGAGTTCGCGACCTCCGCCGGCGAGTCGCCGTGGAGCTGGTCGGAGTGGAGGCCCGAGGGGACGGCGGCGCCGCCCGCCGAGTACGCCTGCACATCGCCCGACGCGCCGCCCCCGCGCGGGTTGAGTTGGGCGAGCGCCTGGCCGGTCGCGTCCGGGACCGACCCGTGCCCGCTGATCAGCACCGGGCTCCGCGTTGGCGGCCCGGCGAGCACCGAGGCGGCGATCCCCGACTGCCAGTCGTCGTCCGGGACGAGGACGGCCGTCTGCAGCGGCCTGGCGCCTGGGGCGGGCGGGTGAGTGGCCAGCGCCGCTGCTGCGGCGTCGGTCGTCGGATCGGGCCCGCTGATCCTGGTCGTGTTGCGGGTTGCGACCAGGGGGAAGCCGAGCGTTCCGACCGGCGCCTGCTGGGCGTTGTCCGTCGCCACGGCGATCGTCACCACGCGGGTCTCTCCATTGCCGCCACCCCCGAAGGGATTGATTGCGACCAGGGCGACGACGAGCGCGACGACCAGCGCCACGCCGGCGGCGATCAGGCCGGTCGTGCCGAGACGCGAAGACAGCTCGGAGCGTAACCAGTCGATGCCCTTGCGAAGGGGGCCGGGAATTCGCACGGCGGCGAACGCTACCCCCCACGATTCGGCGTCTGCGGTAAGTGGCAGGTTCCACTTCCGGGTCCGGTAAACTGGCTGACTGACCAGTCAGTCAATGCGGGTTGCCCCTCGTCTTGCTCTTGGAGCACCCCACCCACCGCACGAAAGGCAGGCCCACGAAATGGACTTCGCCCCCTCCGAGGAGCAGCGGGAGCACCGTGAGCACGTCCGGAAGTTCGCCCGCGAGGTCATCCGTCCCGTTGCGCGCAAGCACGACCAGGAGGAGAGCACTCCCTGGGAGGTGATCAAGGAGGCGCGCAAGTGGGGGCTCCAGGGCCTCGAGCACATGCAGCGCATGGGCGCCGACCCCGACGGCCAGTTCGGCGTGATCACCGCGGAGGAGCTCCACTGGGGCTGCGCCGGGATCGCCCTCGCGATCCAGGGATCCGGTCTGGCTGCCGCCGGCATCGCCGCCTCCGGCACGCCGGAGCAGATCGCCAAGTGGGTGCCGCAATGCTTCGGCACCGACGAGCAGATCCAGCTCGGGGCCTACGCGGTCACCGAGCCGCAGGCCGGCTCGGACGTGAAGAGCTTGAAGAGCACGGCCAAGCTCGACGGCGATGAGTGGGTCCTGAACGGGACCAAGGTCTTCATCACCAACGGCGGGATCGCCGACGTCCACGTGGTCGTCGCCACCGTCGACCCGGAGCTCGGCCACCGCGGGCAGGCCTCCTTCGTGGTCGGCCCGGGAACGCCGGGCCTGCGCCAGGGCAAGAAGGAGTCCAAGATCGGCATCCGCGCGTCGCACACCGCTGAGGTGGTTCTCGAGGACTGCCGGATCCCGGTCGAGAACCTGCTTGGCGGGATGGACAAGCTGAACCGCAAGCTGGAGCGGGCCCGCTCGGGCCAGAAGGCCGGCTCGTCGAACGCCCTCGCCACCTTCGAGATGACGAGGCCGATCGTCGGCGCCTCGGCCCTCGGCATCGCCCAGGCCGCCTACGAGTGGACGCTCGAGTACCTCTCGGACCAGACCGTCGACGGCGGCAAGCCGGCGCTCGAGGAGCAGCGCATCCAGCAGGTGCTCGCCGACGTGGCGACCGAGATCGACGCCTCAAGGCTGCTCGTCCAGCGCGCGGCCTGGATGGGCCGGAACGGCATCCCGATGACGGGAGGGCAGGGATCGATGTCGAAGCTGAAGGCGGGCGACGTCACGATGTGGGCCACCACCAGACTGATGGACCTGGTCGGCCCCTACGCGCAGACCACCGACTGCCCGCTCGAGAAGTGGTTCCGCGACGCGAAGATCTACCAGCTGTTCGAGGGCACGGCCCAGGTGCAGCGTCTCGTCATCTCGCGGATGCAGGCCCGCGCCTACCAGGAGCGCTTCGCGGCCGCAGCCGAGATCGCCAAGCAGGCGACGAACGGAGCGGCGACCAACGGCGCGGCGGGCAGCGGCGCGAAGCCCCAAGAGGCCGCGGTCTCCGCCTAGAGCCTCTCGCTGCAACCGCGTATTCAGTTCGCCCCCAGACGGGCGTTCAACCTTCAGGCGGGATGACTCGATCGAAGCTGCTGATGCTGGCGCTCTGCGGCGCCCTGGTGGCCTGCGCCTGCGCGCTCGCGGGTGGCACCGCCTCGGGCAAGAGCCTGCAGGAGCGGCTCAACGCCACCCAGAGCAAGTTGTCGCACGTCAAGGCGCACGCCGGGGTCCTGACGACGCGGATCAGCCATGAGTCCGCGCAGCTCGACCGGCTGACCGCCGAGGTCGCCGACCTGCGCAACAAGGAGGCCGAGGTCGCGGCCCAGCTGGCTGAGAAGCAGGCCGAGCTCGATCAGGCCCAGGCCCGGCTCGAGTACCTCAAGCAGCGACTCCGCGAGGCGATCCAGATTCTCGAGCAGCGTCTCGTCGCGATCTACGAATCGAACGAGCCCGACCTGATCACGGTGCTCCTCCAGTCCAAGGGCTTCGACGACCTGCTCGCCCGCACCCAGTACATGCAGACGCTGCAGAAGCAGAACAGCGACATCATCGCCAGGGTCCGGAGCCTCCGCAACGAGATGCAGGTCACCGTCAACACCGTCCGGGCGGCGCGCGACCAGATCGCGGCTCGCAAGCAGGAGCTCGAGGCGACCAGGCTGAAGCTCCGCGAGCGGACCGGTCAGCTCGCCACCGCGCGCCGCAGGCAGCACGCGACGCTGACGAGCATCCGTAAGCAGCAGGACGACCTCGAGGGCGACCTCTCCGACATCTCCCAGAAGATCGCCGAGCAGCTGGCCGCCAACACGGGTTCCCTTCCGGCCGGCCCGATCCGGGGCGGAAGCGGGATGTTCATCTGGCCGGTCAACGGCCCAGTCGTATCCGGCTTCGGTCCGCGCTGGGGCAGCTTCCACGAGGGAATCGACATCGCCGTCCCGACCGGGACGCCGGTTCGCGCGGCCGCATCCGGCTCGGTTTCGATCGCCGGATCGGTCAGCGGATACGGGAACTACACCTGCATCGACCACGGCGGCGGGCTCTCCACTTGTTACGCGCACCAGGAGCGGATCCTCGTCTCGGTCGGCGAGCAGGTCGCGCAGGCCCAGATCATCGGCATCTCCGACTGCACCGGTCACTGCCTCGGACCTCACGTTCACTTCGAGGTCCGGGTTAAAGGACAGCCAGTCGATCCGCTCGGCTATCTGTAGAGTCCGCCTCCCCGTTAATCGGTAAGCCGCAAGGAGCGGCTTTAGAACACACGTTTACCTCGCTATTGGGGTTTTTAAAGTCCGGCCGATACGGCACGATTCAGCCACTGTGAGTACACGCGATTGGCGGGCTGTGAGAGAGGGGGAGACTCACACGGCAGGCCGGACCTCCAACACGCCAGAGAGTTTCATCGTCGGCATCGGCGCCTCCGGCGGCCTGCTCGCCGGCGCCGCGATCGTCTTCGTCACCCTCATCGGGGTCGTCTCCTTCAACGTCTGGCCCACGGCCGCCGGCATCTCGGGCAGCGGTGGCAGCGTCGAGCTGGGCGCCGCGACCCCTCCGTCCGGTGGCGGCGGCGGTGGCGGAACCGCTGTCCCCGTCAGCGCAGCCTCCGGACAGCTTGCCTCCGCGACGGTCGCCGTCGGCAGCGGGTCGGGCGGCGGCGGTGGTGGCGGTGGCGCAGGCAACGGCAACGGCGGCAGCGCCGGTGGCCATCTCGGCGCGGGGGGCCCGGCTCCCTCGGGTAATACGCCGTCCACTCCGCCGAGCACCGGCGGCGGTTCCACCGGCGGCCCGCAGCCCGGGACCGGTGAGCCAGTCGGCGGCGGCGACAACACGCCGAAGGCGCCGAGCGGTCGCGACGACGGCCGGTCGCACAAGGAGCTTCCGAACATCGACCTCCCGGTCGGGAACGGCAACCATGGCAATGGCGGGGATCATGGGAACGGCCACCATGGGAGTCCCGGCCAATCCAGCGACGTCCCTGAGACGCCCACCCCCCCGTCGAGCGGTTCCGATGACGAGTCCGATGACTCCTCCGGCGACTGTCACGGGAGGGGGCACTCACGGGGCCGTGATCACAGCGATGACTCATCGCCGTCGTCCTCTTCCTCCAGCCGTGGATCCAGCCAGGGACCGGGGCACGGTCGCGGCCGCTCGCACGGCAATCACTAGCAGCCCGCTAGCCCTTCGCCTCCCGGGCGCCTAGCGCCCGCTCGAGCCACAGCAGAGCCATGCCCTGGAGCTCGGGGTCGTGCTGCACCGTGGTGTGGGCGCCGCCCGGAGCGATGACCAGCTTGCGCGGCTCGCCGGCGCGTTCGTAGAGCGCCTCAGAGTGATCGCTCGGGATCTGGGTGTCACCCTCGGCGTGCATGAGGATGAGCGGGCGCGGGGCGATCCGCTCGACCGCATCACCGATGTCCTGCGCCAGCAGCCAGGCCTCGAGCGCGACGGGGTCGCCGACGCGCATCTCGAACCTCCCGCGCCGGAGCCCGCTCGCGAGATGGGCCTGACTCGCCGGACAGATTGCGATTGCGCCGGCGATCTCTTGGGACGCCGCGGCGGCGCAGATGGCGAGGAAGCCGCCGAGGCTCGATCCGCGGACGGCCACCCTGCCGCCATCCACGCCGTCCTGCGAGGCGAGCAGCTCCGCCATGGCGATGACGCTCTCCAGAGCGGAACCCGACATCGGAGGCTCTGAGTCACCGTGACCCGGCAGGTCGAAGGCGAGCGCCGCCCAGCCGCTGGCGGTTGCCAGTCGCGCGAAGTCCGCGTGGTTCTCCTTGCGAGAGCCGGCGCCGTGGACGATCACCACTCCGGGCCAAGGCGGTGCATCATTCGGCAGCCAGAGCGAGTACGCAAGCCCGTCCCGGCGTTGATCCGGCGGCGGTGTTTGTGGCCGCCGTCGATGTTGGGGTCCGCGCAGCGGAGAGCGCTCCATTGCGGGGATTCTGGTCTAACTCGTTCAGAATCCCTGCCCCATGGCAACCAGGGCAGATACGTCTGGGCCGGTCGCGGCCGACCCGATCGCCGCCTCGCCGGTCTATCCGGCGGGCTCACGGGTGAACGAGCGAGGCCACCTCGAGGTCGCCGGTTGCGACGTCGTCGAGCTGGCCGAGCGGTTCGGGACCCCCGCCTACATCTACGCCGAGGACGACAT
Source organism: Actinomycetota bacterium (assembly GCA_046765935.1). Classification (GTDB taxonomy): domain Bacteria; phylum Actinomycetota; class Thermoleophilia; order Solirubrobacterales; family 70-9; genus DASUPK01. The sequence goes on from JBKPTM010000198.1 coordinate 15,567, forward strand.
GCGCCTACGGGCGCGCGAGTACGTGCGGGCGTTCGAGCGGCGCACCGATGCCTTCGAGGTCATCTATGCGAGCAAGGCCTTTCCTGCCACCGCCGCCTATCGGGTGATGCGCGATGAGGGATTGTCGGTTGACGTCGCATCGGGCGGGGAGCTCCATGTGGCGCTGGCCGCCGGGTTCGATCCGGCCCGCATCCACCTACACGGCAACAACAAGACCGAGGAGGAACTCCGCTACGCCTTCGACGCCGGCATCGGCCACCTGATCCTCGACTCCTTCGATGAGATCGAGCTCGCGGACCGCCTGCTCGACCGGCCGCAGCGTGTCCTGATCCGGGTGACGCCGGGGATCAAGCCGTCCACCCATGACTACGTGCAGACCGGGCAGCTCGACTCGAAGTTCGGGTTCGGGCTGGCCGACCGGCTTGCGGAGCGGGCGGTGGAGAGGGCGCGCGCGTCCGAGCACCTCGAGCTCGCCGGGCTGCATGCGCACATCGGCTCGCAGATCTTCGAGCTCGAGCCCTACGTGAAGGCGATCGAGGTGATCGCCGACTTCTGTGACTCGGTGGATCTCCAGCCCGAGCTCCTCAACGTCGGGGGTGGCCTCGGCATCGCCTACGTCGACACCGATGAGCCACCGGAGATCGACAACTACGTCGACGTCAAGGTCGAGGGCGTGCGGAGGGTCTTCGATCCGGCTCCGAAGATCCTGGTGGAGCCGGGCCGCTCGCTGGTCGGGAACGCCGGGATCACCGCCTACCGGACCGGGACCGTCAAGGAGATCCCGGGGGTCCGCACCTATGTCGCGGTGGACGGCGGCATGTCGGACAACCTGCGGCCGATGCTCTACGGCGCCCACTACGAGGCGCTGGTCGCGGACCGGGCGGGGGAGACGCCCGACACCCTCGCGACGATCGCCGGCATGCACTGCGAGTCCGGGGACGTGCTGGTCCGGGACGTCGAGTTGGCGGCCCCGCGCGTCGGCGACGTGCTGGTGACGCCGGCGACCGGCGCCTACGGCTACGCGATGGCCAACAACTACAACGGCAAGCCGCGGCCGCCGGTGATCTTCTGCCGCGATGGAGAGGCGAGAGTCGTCGTCCGTCGCGAGACCTGGGACGACCTGCTCGCACGAGACCAGTGACCGGCAACGTCAACGTCGGGATCCTCGGTAAGGGGACGGTGGGCGGCGCCTTCCGCCGTCTGCTGAACGAGCGCGCCGACATGGTGGAGGAGGTCTCCGGGCGCCGCCCGCGGGTCAGCGGCGTGCTGAGCCGCAGGCAGGGTGACTTCGATCGCATCCTGTCGCGGAGCGAGATCGTTGTCGAGCTGATCGGGGGCATCAACCCGGCGCGTAAGTACGTGACGCGGGCGCTGCGCGAGGGCCGACACGTGGTCACGGCGAACAAGCAACTGGTCGCGCAGCACGGCGAGGAGCTCGTCGCCGCGGCCCAGGAAGGCGGGGCTCAGCTTCGCTTCGAGGCTGCAGTGGCCGGGGCGATCCCGGTGATTCGGGTCGTCCAGGAGAGCCTGGGCGCGATCCCGATCGAGAAGGTCTTCGGGATCGTCAACGGGACGACCAACTACATCCTCACCGAGATGGCCCGGAGCGGCCTGTCCTACGAGGAGGCGCTGGCGCAGGCCCAGGAACTGGGCTACGCGGAGGCCGACCCGACTGAGGACGTCAATGGCGCGGATGCCGCGGCGAAGATGACGATCCTCGCCAGGCTTGCGTTCGGCGCGCCGGTGCAGCTCGATGACGTTCCCTATGAGGGCATCGAGAAGATCAAGCCGGATGACCTCGCCTATGCCAAGGAGCTCGGCCTGTCGCTGAAGCTGCTCGGTGTCGCGGAGCGGGTCGGCGACGGGCAGATCAGCGTTCGCGTCTTCCCCTGCTTCCTCTATCCCGGCCATCCGCTGGCCCCGATCTCAGGCCCGTTCAACGCGGTGATGGTGGAGTCACCGGCCATCGACGAGATCACGATGTCCGGACCGGGCGCCGGTGGGTTGGAGACCGCGGCCGCGGTCCTCGGCGACGTCGTCTCGGTGATCGGTGGCGGCTCGCCCCTGTTCGAGGAGAACGCCAAGCTGCGCGTGGCCAAGGACGTCGAGATGGCCTTCTACCTCCACCTCGAGGTCGACGACCGGCCGGGCGTCCTCGCACAGGTCGCCGAGGTGCTCGGAGACAACGGCGTCTCGGTGCGCAGCGTCGTCCAGCGCGGTCTGGGCGGCGAGGCGCAGCTGATCATGGTCATGCACCCGGTCTCTGAGAAGGCGTTCGCCGCCGCGCTGAAGAGGATCGCCAAGCTCAAGTTCCTGCGCTCCCCACCTCGCTCGATCCGCGTGATCGAGGAGGAGTGGAGTTAGAGAGAACCGGTGCCGACCCCGCTGATCGAGCGCTACCGCGACCGCCTCCCCCTCGAGGAGGGCGATCCGGTGGTGACGCTCAACGAGGGGTCGACGCCCCTGATCCACTCGCCGCGGCTCTCCGAGCGGGTCGGCGCCGAGGTCCATCTGAAGTTCGAAGGGACGAATCCGACGGGGAGCTTCAAGGACCGGGGCATGACCGTCGCGGTCTCACGCGCGAAGGGCGCGGGAGCCGAGGCGATCATCTGCGCCTCGACCGGCAACACGGCCGCGAGCTGCGCTGCCTACGCCGCCCGCGCTGGCATGCGCGGGGCAGTGATCGTCCCGGAGGGAAAGATCGCGATCGGCAAGCTCGCCCAGGCGCTCATGCACGGCGCCCGGGTGATCGCCTTGGAGGGCAACTTCGACCAGGCGCTCGAGATCGTCAGGGAGATCGCCGAGAAGCACCCGGTAGAGCTCGTCAACTCGGTCAATCCCTATCGGATCCAGGGTCAGAAGACGGCCGCCTTCGAGACCGTCGACGAGCTCGGCGAAGCGCCGGCCGCGCTCGCCATCCCGGTGGGCAACGCCGGCAACGTCACCTCGTGGTGGGCCGGCTTCCAGGAGTACGGCGACGCACCGATCCTCTACGGATTCCAGGCGGCGGGGGCGGCGCCGCTCGTCGAGGGACATCCGATCGAGAATCCCGAGACCGTTGCATCGGCAATCCGGATCGGCAACCCGGCGCGCTGGGAGGAGGCGATGAACGCCTTCACGGCTTCGCGCGGCCGGGTCGCGTCGGTCACCGACGAGCAGATCCTCGAGGCGTACCACTGGGTGGCCTCGAGCGAGGGCGTCTTCTGCGAGCCGGCCTCGGCCGCATCGGTGGCCGGTCTGCTCGCTCACGGTCTGCCGGTGGCCGACGGCATGGAGAAGCCCGAGACCGTGGTCTGCGTGCTCACCGGGCACGGCCTCAAGGACCCCGACAGCGCGATCGGGAAGGCGCCCGCGGTCACCGGCTGCAAGGCCGAGCTGTCGGCGGTCGAAAAGGCGGTCTTCGACTAGCGGCCGGTACAGTCCCTTAACTCACAGGGGCTCCAAGGAAGGGAGAGGGAGAGTGGGTCTTTTCAAGTCGATGAAGGACCTGTCCAGCCTGACCAAGCAGGCCAAGGACCTGCAGCACCAGCAGCAGGAGGACGCCGGCTACAAGCCGGGCTTTCGCGGTCAGATGCAGCAGATGGGGGACATGATCTCCCAGGCGAACGAGCAGCTCGCTGACCTGACGGGTGGCTCCGGCGAGCGCGACCGGATCCTCGCCACCGGGCTGCCCGGTCAGGGTGTGGTCGTGGCCCACGGCACACCCGAGCGCGGGGCGCAGTGGTTCAACCTGGACATCGACATGGAGGTCCACGTCGGTGGCCGGCGGCCCTACCGCGTCAACAACATGTACATGGTTCCCGCCGGCGCCGCCATCGGTGAGGGAGTCGCGCTGCCGATCAAGGTCGATCCGGAGGACCCCTCGAAGATCGCGATCGACTGGCAGAGCGCCCAGCGCGCACCCGCGCGGGGCACCGTGCGGCCGGTGGGGGATTCGGGTTTCACGCCCGCTCCCGCCCCAACGCCCAATGGCGGCGATCACATCGCCGAGCTCGAGCGTCTGGCAAAGCTCCGCGACTCCGGCGCGCTCACCGACGCCGAGTTCGAGCAGCAGAAGGCGAAGCTCCTCGGGTCATAAGCCCGATGGGCCGGCGCCAGAACTAAACGGGTCGCGACTCGCCTCCGGCTGCGCCGCGCCCTCGCATATAGCCTGCGGTCCGTGACCGCGCGACGACGGCTGGTCAAAGTGCCGGCCTCATCGGCCAACCTCGGACCCGGCTACGACGTGCTGGCGGCCGCCCTCGCGATCCACCTCGAGCTCGAGGTGGAGGAGGCCGGAACGTTCTCGGTCGACGCCGACGGCTTGGGCGTCCCCCTCGACCGCTCCAACCTCTGCGTGCGGGCCTTCGAATCGCTCCGGCCCGCGGACGGGATCGCCTTCCGGATCCGCAGCGAGATTCCGCTCGCGGCGGGACTCGGCTCGAGCGCGGCGGCGATCGTCGCGGGGCTGCTCGCCGCCGACCATCTCTACGAGCTCGCCCAGGAGCCCGAGGACGTCCTGGTCAAGGCGGCCGAGCTCGAGGGGCACCCGGACAACGTGGCGGCCGCGCTCTACGGCGGCTTCGTCGTCTGCGCCGACGACGACGGCGCGGTGACCGCGACGCGGCTCGATCCGCCGCAGGGGATCGAGGCCGTCCTGGTGATCCCCGACGAGCAGGTACCCACCGAGGAGGCGCGCGAGGCCATCCCCGACGAGGTTCCGCTCGCTGACGCCGTCGCCAATATCTCGGCGGCCACCGAGCTGGTGCTGGGGATCCAGCGCTCCGATCTGACCCTGATCGGCCGTGGCCTGTCGGACCGCCTGCACCAGCCGCACCGGGCGCATCTTTACCCCCGCTCGATGGAGATCGTCACCGAGGCTCCGCGGATGGGAGCCATCGGGGCGACGATCTCGGGAGCCGGGCCGACGGTCATGGTCTGGACCTTCTGGCAGAGCACCGGCGAGGTGATGAAGAAGCTCACCGAGCGAGTCGGGGACTGGGCTGAGGTGCGCCGCGTTCCCTTCTCGCCGATGGGCGCCGACGTCCCGGAGCTGTGAGCGACTCATCCGACAGCCCGCTCTCGCTCTGGTCCGAGGACTCATTCC
>JBKPTM010000199.1:0-9676 GCA_046765935.1 Actinomycetota bacterium
CGCCGCAAGGAGGAGGCCCGTCAGCGGGCCGAGGCCGAGGCGGCCGCGCTCGAGCAGCTCAAGGAGGAGAACCCGGAGGCCTATGAGAAGCCGGTCCGGCCCGAGGAGGGCGAGGAAGGCGAGGAGGGCGCCGAGGCGGGCGAGGGCGAAGCCAAGGCCAAGGCCGAGGGCGGCGACGATTCCGAGAAGACTTCAAGCGACCAGGAAGAAGGCTGATGGCTAAGACATCACAGAGGGTTCGGCAGCGCCGCGAGCCCAAGTTCAAGACCCGCGGGTACAACCGCTGCCGCCGCTGCGGCAGGCCGCGCGCGTACTTCCGCAAGTTCGGCCTCTGCCGGATCTGCCTGCGGGAGGCCGCGCACAATGGCTACGTGCCCGGCATGACCAAGTCCAGCTGGTAGACGAGTTCCGATGCTGACCGATCCGATTTCCGACTATCTGAACCGAATCCGCAACGCGCTCCTCGCCGAGCACGAGGAGGTGGAGATCCCTGCCTCGCGGCTGAAGCGCGAGATGACCCGGATCCTCAAGGAGCAGGGCTACATCACGGATTTCAGCGTCGAGCCCGGGCGGGTCGGCGAGGTGATCAAGGTGCGGCTTCGCTATACCGAGAACCGCGACCCGGTGATCAGCGGCATGGAGCGGGTCTCGCGGCCGGGCCGGCGCCGCTACGTCGCCAACGAGGAGGTCCCGCGCGTCTTCGGCGGCATGGGCACCACGATCATGTCGACCTCCCGCGGGGTGATGACCGGCCACGAGGCGCGCCAGCGCGGGGTCGGCGGAGAGGTCGTCGCACACGTCTGGTGAGAGTTTGAGATGAGCCGAATCGGAAGAAAGCCAATCGAGATCCCTGACGGCGTCGAGATCGACGTCAAGCCGGGCGCCGTCTCCGTCAAGGGGCCAAAGGGCCAGCTCCAGCAGGCCGTGAGCCGCGACATGAAGGTCGCGATCGACGACGGGACGCTGACCGTCGAGCGACCCACCGACCGCGGCGACCATCGGGCCCTGCACGGCCTCACTCGCAGCCTGATCGCCAACATGGTCGAAGGGGTCACCGACGGCTTCGAACGGCGCCTCGAGATCCAGGGCGTCGGCTATCGCGCGAACCTGAGGGGCAAGAACCTGGAGATGTCGCTGGGCTACTCGCACCCGGTGTCGATCGAGGCGCCCGAGGGCATCGAGTTCGAGGTCCCGCAGCCCACCGAGGTCGTGGTCAGGGGCATCGACAAGCAGCTGGTCGGCGAGACCGCCGCCCGGATCCGCAAGTCCCGGCCGCCCGAGCCGTACAAGGGCAAGGGCGTGCGCTACCGGGGCGAGCACGTGGCCCGCAAGGTCGGGAAGAGGGCCTAATGGCCGTCCTGACCAAGCCGCAGAAGAGGCTCCGGCGCCGCCGCCGCGTTCGCGCCAAGGTTCGCGGCAACGCCGAGCGTCCCCGCCTGTCCGTGTACCGCTCGAATCGGGGGGTCTTTGCCCAGCTCATCGACGACGACTCGGGCCGCACCCTGGCCTCCGCCTCCTGGACCGAGCCCGAGCTCCGCAAGCTCGACTCGATGGAGCAGGCGAAGCGCGCCGGGCAGCTGCTCGCCGAGCGCGCCAAGGGCGCGGGCGTCGAAACCTGCGTCTTCGACCGCAGCGGCTACCGCTTCCACGGCAGGGTCGCGGCGATGGCCGAGGGCGCTCGCGAGGGAGGCCTGAAGTTCTGATGACCGACGTCATTCGTCCTCTACCCTCATCCGTTCCATGGCTGTAGAGAGCGTTTCTCCCAAGGGTCTCGACCTGCAGGAGCGGGTGATCGAGATCAACCGCGTCGCCAAGGTGGTCAAGGGCGGCCGGCGCTTCTCGTTCACCGCCCTGGTCGCGGTCGGCGACGAGGACTCGGTCGTCGGGATCGGCTACGGCAAGGCCCGAGAGGTCCCGCTGGCGATCCAGAAGGCGGTCGAGGACGCGCGCAAGAACCTGATCCGCGTGCCCAAGTACGGGCAGACGATCACCCACCGCGTGATCGGCCGCTTCGGCGCCGGCCACGTCGTGCTGCGCCCGGCGAGCCCCGGTACCGGCGTGATCGCCGGCGGCGGCGTCCGCGCCGTCCTCGAGCTCGGCGGCGTGCGCGACGTGCTCACCAAGAGCATCGGCACCCAGAACCCGATCAACCTGGTCAAGGCGACGATGGAGGGCCTCTACTCGCTTCGGAAGCCCGAGGACGTGGCGAAGCTCCGCGGCATCTCGGTGCGCGAGGTGCTCGGCGTCGGCAACGGCGATGTGGCCGCCGCGACGGAGGAGAAGGAGGGAGCTCCCGCTCCCGCGACAGGCGACGCCGCGGCCGCCGAGACCCAGGCAGAGACTCCACCCGCTGAACCGGCCGGGGAGGCCTCGTAATGCCTGATGTCGCGCTCAAGCAGGTCCGATCCTCGAACGGCGCTTCCGAGACGCAGCGCGCCACGCTGCGCTCGTTGAAGCTGGGCCGGATCGGGGCCGAGTCGAAGCACGCCGACAGCCCACAGCTGCGAGGCATGATTCGCAAGGTGGACCATCTGGTGGAGGTCGGAGATGGCTGACGACAAGAAGGTCGGCCTGCACTCCCTCAAGCCAGCCCCCGGCTCACGCCGCCCGCGCAAGCGCCTCGGCCGCGGCGTGGGAACCGGACACGGCAAGACCTCCGGGCGCGGCCACAAGGGCGCCGGGGCGCGCTCCGGCAACAAGCGCAAGGTCGGATACGAGGGCGGTCAGAACCCCGTCCACATGCGGATGCGCAAGCTGCGCGGCCCGCACAAGAAGATGTCGATGCCCTTCGAGAAGTTCCGGACTCAGACCCAGCCGGTCAACCTGTCCGACCTCGACGCGCGCTTCAAGGCCAACGACGAGGTGACGCCCGAATCTCTGCGCGAGAAGGGCCTCGCCAAGCGGCGCCACCCCGTGAAGATCCTGGCCCGCGGCGAGATCTCCAAGAAGCTGACCGTGAAGGCGCACGCCTTCAGCGCGCAGGCGAAGGAGAAGATCGAGGCCGCCGGAGGCTCCACGGAGGTCATTTCCTAGTGCTGCAGACGATCTTCAACTCCTTCTCGGTTCCGGAGATCCGGAAGAAGCTGATGTTCACGGCGGCGATCCTGGCCCTCTACAGGCTCGGTGCCTACATCCCCTCGCCGGGAGTGCACGCGGACGCGATCAACGGCCTCGACAACGTCGGCGGCTCCAACATCCTCGGCTTCCTCAACCTCTTCTCTGGCGGAAGCCTCTCGAGGCTCTCTCTGTTCGCGCTGGGGATCATGCCCTACATCACGGCCTCGATCATCCTGCAGCTGCTCACGGTGGTCGTGCCGTCCCTCGAGCGCCTGCAGAAGGAGGGCGAGGTCGGCCAGCAGAAGATCACCCAGTACACGCGCTACCTCACGGTCGCGCTGGCCTTCGCGCAGTCGCTCGGCTACGTCTTCCTGTTCAGCTCGGGTACGTTCGGCAGCCAGGGCCTGATCGGCGAGCGGACATTCCCGAAGGTCTTCCTGATCGTGATCACCCTGACAGCGGGCTGCACGATCCTGATGTGGATGGGCGAGCTGATCACGCAGCGCGGGATCGGCAACGGAATCTCCCTGATGATCTTCGCCTCCATCGTCAGCCGGATCCCGAGCGGCATCGACAAGTGGTGGAACAACCCCGATCAGGTCTTCGTGGTGATGATGCCGTTCATCGCCCTTGCGGTGATCGTGGCGATCGTCTTCGTCCAGGAGGGCCAGCGGCGCATTCCGGTCCAATACGCCAAGCGCGTGGTCGGCCGCCGGATGACCGCCGGCGGGTCGACCTACCTACCGCTGCGCGTGAACATGGCTGGCGTCATCCCCGTGATCTTCGCCGCCTCGATCATGGCCTTTCCACCGACGCTCGGTCAGCTGCTGGGCGGCAACGGCACCGGCTTCTGGAACGACTTCGCCAACTTCTTCAGCCCGAACAGCTGGCATTACGTGGTCGGTGAAGTCTTCTTCATCATCATCTTCACCTACTTCTACACGGCGGTCACGTTCAATCCCGTGGATCAGGCGGACAACCTGAAGAAGTACGGCGGGTTCATCCCCGGCGTACGACCGGGACGACCTACCGCCGAATACCTGGACCGGATCCTTTCCAGGCTCACTTTCCCCGGCGCCCTCTTCCTGGGCGCAGTCGCGGCGCTGCCGACGATCCTGATCTCACAGACGTCGGCCAACTTCTTCTTCGGCGGGACCTCGATCCTCATCGTGGTCGGGGTCGCGCTGGACACCGTGAAGCAACTCGAAGCGCAGCTCATGATGCGCAACTACGAGGGCTTCCTGAAGTGACGCGCGCGACCGGGTGCCGGGCTTGCCCGAGCTGAACCTGATTCTGCTGGGGCCGCCCGGGAGCGGCAAGGGAACCCAGGGAGAGCGCCTCCAGGAGGATTTCCGCCTGCCCTACTACGCCACCGGGGACATCCTGCGGGCCGCGGTCAAGGAGGGCACAGAGGTCGGCAAGCAGGCGAAGGAGTACATGGACCGCGGGGACCTGGTCCCGGACGAGGTCATCATCGGCGTGATCGCCGAGCGCCTTCAGGGGGAGGAGGCCGCCGACGGCTTCATCCTCGACGGGTTTCCCCGCACGGTCCCGCAGGCCGAGGCGCTCGACGCGAAGATGACCGACCTGCGGCGCGACATCACCGCCGTGCTCCTGATCGACGTCCCCGAGGAGGAGGTCCTCCGCCGCCTCGGCGGTCGCCGCACCTGCGAGGAGAACCCGAGCCACATCTACCACGTCGAGTTCGATCCCCCGAAGCAGGACGGCATCTGCGACATCGACGGGGCGAAGCTGATCGTCCGCGACGACGACGAGCCCGAGGTGATCAAGAACCGCCTCGCCACGTACCGTGAGAAGACCGAGCCCCTGGTCGACCACTACGACCAACGTGGCATCCTCAACCATGTGGATGGGAAGCAGTCACCCGACGAGGTGGAGGAACGAATCCACGGGATAATCGCCACCCTCCGCCGAGAGGAAGAGGAGGGCATGTGAGATGTACCGCGGCATGATCATCCGCAAGACGTCCGCCCAGATCGACGAGATGGCTGAGGCCGGCAAGATCCAGGCTCGTTGTCTCCGGATGCTCCGCTCCAAGGCCCGCCCGGGGGTCACCACCAAGGAGCTGGACGAGGCGGCGGAGAAGTTCATCCGCTCGCAGGGCGCCGTCCCCTCCTTCAAGGGCTACCGTGGCTTCCCCGGTTCCATCTGCACCTCCCAGAACTCGATGGTGGTCCACGGGATCCCGGGGCCCTACGAGCTGCGCCGCGGCGACATCCTCTCCATCGACGTCGGGGTCACTTACGAGGGCTGGGTTGCCGACGCGGCGATCACCGTCCCGATCGGCGAGGCGCCCAAGGGGGCCGAGCCGCTGCTCACGACCACCTACGACGCCCTCTTCGAGGGCATCGCCGAGGCCACGCCGGGCAATCACCTGAGCGACATCGGGCACGCGATCCAGACGCGGGTCGAGCGCGACGGCCTCTCGATCATTCGCAGCCTGGTCGGTCACGGCATCGGCCGCGACATGCACGAGGACCCGCAGATCCCGAACTTCGGGGACCCGGGCAAGGGACCGACGCTCGAGCAGGGGATGGTTTTGGCGATCGAGCCGATGGTCAACGCCGGGGGCCCCGAGATCCGGATGGGCTCCGACGGCTGGGCCGTCTACTCGGCGGACGACTCACTCGCCGCCCACTTCGAGTTCACCGTCGCCGTGACTGGCGACGGGCCGCGGATCCTCACCCCGTGGCACCTCGAGTAACGGCTTCGCCATAAACGGCGGCCACAAAAACCGCCGCCGAATTATGTCCCGATGATCTTGGCCTTCTGGGCCGCGAACTCCTCGTCCGTCAGCGCGCCGCTCGCGTGCAGCTGGGCGAGCTTCTCGAGCTGGGTGGTCGAATCGGCCGCGGGTGCGGCCGGCTGTCCGGGCACCTGAACGCCCACCCCGCCGAGCTGGATGTTCGGCATCGCCGGGCTGTTCCCAACCAGCTCCTTCGCGAGCGCCCGGCTCGGCTCGTCCGTGGCGATCTGGAAACGGGTCGGCTGCCCAGCGCTGCCAGCAGCGGCCTGCATCTGCGCTGCGGCCGCCAGGTACTTGTTCTTGGAGCCGTCGAGCGGCAGGTAGAGCGTCAGGACCTGGCGGTCCTCGGGGGTGCCTGAGACGGCGTTGATGGCGTCGTTGCCGAGGCTCGCCCGGAGACCCTCGCGATCCCATGACTTGAGCACCTTGCCGGGAGCGAGCTGACCCTTCTTCTCCTTCTCCTCGATCGCGTGGACCTGCGACCCGGTCACCGCGAGGATGAAGCTGCCTGGCAGCCCGCTGCCCTCGAGGCCCTTCGCCATGTTGCCGACGCTCGGCATCATCGCCCGGCTCATCTTGGTGCCGAACTTCGCCATGCCGCGCGTGGCGCCGCCGACGCCTGCGGCCTTCATCTGCTGGTCCTGCGTGACCTGCTCGCAGTGCGCCGCCGCGACCACCGAGTCGTTCAGGACCGTGGTGGCGACGCCGGCAGCCTGCTCGTTCACCTGCTCGGCGGTCAAGCCCATTCTCCGCTCCTTCTCCTCGTCTTGCCCCTATCTCCCCAAGGGCGGCGCAGGGCGCGGCCCGCGCATACCCTACTGCCGCCTCGCGACCTCGCCTAGGGGGTGCTAGGCGCCGCGCATCTCCGCCAGGGTGGCCGACGGGTTCGCCCGGACGCGGGCGCGCTGCTCGCGGAAGTGCGTCGCCTCGTACGCGATCAGGATCGCGAGCACCGCCGCCACCGCTGCGAGGGCGACCAGGGCGTCGGCACCGAGCGCGAGCGGGATCAGCGCCAGCAGCGCCAGAGCCGCGAAGGCCCGATGCGGGCTGAATGTGGCAAGGACCCGCTCCCGAAATGCGATCTGCCCGAGCAGGTAGACGGCGGGCCCGCCGCAGAGGGCCAGGGCGGGGACGGTGTCGAGCGACTCACCCGTCGCCGCGAGCGTCTCCTTGAGCCCGAGCGCAAGCAGCACGATCCCGGCGATCAGCGGGTAGTGCAGGTAGCTGTAGGCGTCGCGCGCCAGGGGGGCCTGCTCGCCTGGCGGGGCCTCGGTGAGGCGCCGTTCCGCGACGATCGCGACCACGTCGAAGTACGCCCACCAGAGCGCGGCCACCGCGACGATGCCGAACAGTGCCGCCAGCACCTCACCGGCGGTGAGGGTGATGCCCGATGCGGCTCCGATGGCCAGGACCGACTCGCCCAGCGCGATCAGGACGATCAAACCGTGTCGCTCGGCGAAGTGGTCGGGATCCAGGTGGAACTCCTCGGTCCCGAAGAACAGGGGAGTCGACCAATCGATCAGGATCGCGAGGATCCAGACCGACGCCCGGGCCCCGCCGTCCAGCAGACCGGCGAGGATGAGCAGCGCGGAGCCCAGGAGAAAGCCCGGGGCGAGCTTCAAAATGGCCTGCAAATCGCCATCTTCTGCGGCGCCCGGCGTGTTGCGGACGTAGAGCACCAGCTGCATCGCCCGGACGAAGAAATACGCGCAGCCGAAGAGCACCCCGCGGTCGCCGAACGCATCCGGGATGCTCAGCGAGACGACCAGCATCCCGCCCATCGCCGCGAACATGCAGACGCGGTTCAGGTTCTGGTCGGGATCGATGCTGTTGGTGAGCCAGCCGTAGGCGCACCAGGCCCACCAGACGGCGGCCAGGATCAACAATCCCTCGCCCAGGCTCTCCCAGCCGGGGTTGTGAGACATCTTCAGGGTCACCTGCGTGAACGAGAGAACGAAGACCAGGTCGAAGAAGAGCTCGAGGGGCGAAACCCGCTGCTCACCCGCCCGTTCGGGCCTCATCTCCCTGGTTTCCGTCTCCATGCTGGGCCTTCTACCATGGCTTACGCACGCACGCTGCTAGAATTTCACGCGTCGGTTCACGCCTGGCGTGGCCGACGTTTCTTCTGCCTATCGGCCCGACTCCTGGGGCCGGTGGGCCTACTCCCAGTCCGATACGACCCCACGAAAGAAGGGGAATGAAGGTCCGAGCGTCCGTAAAGCCGATTTGTGAGAAGTGCAAGGTGATCCGCCGTGGCGGAGCCGTTCTCGTGATCTGTTCCAACCCCCGCCACAAGCAGAGGCAGGGCTAGATGGCGCGGATCGCCGGAGTCAACCTCCCCCTCAACAAGCGGGCCGAGATCGGCCTCACCTACGTCTTCGGCATTGGCCGTTCCACGGCCAACCAGATCCTCAAGGAGACCGGGGTCGACGCGAACACCCAGGTCAAGGACCTGACCGAGGACGAGATCATCAAGCTTCGCGACGCCGTAGAGAACCGCGACGTCGAGGGCGATCTGCGCCGGGAGCGCTCGCAGGACATCAAGCGCCTCCAGGAGATCGGCTCCTATAGGGGCCTGCGTCATCGCCGCGGCCTGCCGGTCCGGGGTCAGCGCACCAAGACCAACGCGCGAGGCCGCAAGGGCCCGCGCCGGATGAGCGTTGCGGGCCGCAAGAAGGCTCCGCAGCCCAAGTGAGCCGGGGAGGAACCGCCTAGATGCCACCTGTGAAGAAGGGTCGCTCCCGCCGCCGGGTCCGCAAGAACGTCACCTACGGCCAGGCCCACATCAAGACTTCGTTCAACAACACCATCGTCACCCTGACCGACACCGAGGGCAACGTGATCGCCTGGGAGTCCGCCGGCTCGGCGGGCTTCAAGGGCTCCCGCAAGTCCACTCCGTTCGCCGCCCAGGTGACCGCCGACGCGGCCGCCAAGAAGGGCATGGAGCACGGCCTCGAGAAGGTCGAGGTGTTCGCCAAGGGCGCCGGCTCCGGCCGCGAGACCGCGATCCGGTCCCTGCAGGCGGCCGGGCTCGACGTGACGACGGTGAAGGACGTGACGCCGCAGGCCCACAACGGCTGCCGTCCGCGGAAGCGGAGGAGGGTCTAGATGGCCCGCGACACCTCCGCGCAGTGCAAGCAGTGTCGCCGCGAGGGGCAGAAGCTGTTCCTCAAGGGAGCCCGCTGCTTCACCGACAAGTGCGGCGTCGAGCGCCGCTCCTATCCGCCGGGTGAGCACGGCCGTGGCCGGATGCGGCAGTCCGAGTACCGGGCGCAGCTGCGCGAGAAGCAGAAGGCGAAGCGCTACTACCAGGTGCTCGAGAAGCAGTTCGCCGGCTACTACGACAAGGCGAGCCGCCAGGAGGGCGTCACTGGCGAGAACCTGCTGCGGCTGCTCGAGTGCCGCCTGGACAACGTCCTTGTGCGCCTCGGATTCGCGGCCTCCCGTCGTCAGGCCAGGCAGCTGATCAGCCACGGGCACTGGACGGTGAACGGCCGCCGCGTCGACATCCCCAGCTACCAGGTGAAACCGGACGACGTGATCACCATCAAGGCGAACAGCGGGGCCACCGACGTGGTCCGCGACGCGACCGAGCTCACGTCGGGAGTGCCGGCCTGGCTCCAGGCCGACCACGACTCACTTAACGCGAAGGTGCTGAGGCTCCCAGAGAGGAACGAGATCTCAGCGCCGGTCGAGGAACAGCTCATCGTCGAGCTGTACTCGAAGTAACCCCACCCAGGAAGAAAGAGAAGTGATGGAAGCAATGACCACCCTGCCAGATTTCCAGGTCCCGAAGATCGCGGGCGAGGATGCCGAGGAGAACAAGGGCACCTTCACGATCGAGCCCCTCGA
>JBKPTM010000200.1:0-3081 GCA_046765935.1 Actinomycetota bacterium
CTCTTCGGCCGCGGCGGCCGAGAGCCGCTCCTCGTCTTCCTGCACGGCTTCCCCTCGAGCTCTTATGACTGGCGCCTCCTGCTCGAGGTGGAGACCGAGCACGCGGTGCTCGCTCCGGACTTCCTCGGCTTCGGGCTCTCCGAAAAGCCGCGGGACCACGACTACACGCTGCACTGGCAGGCCGACCTGGTCGAGGAGCTGGTCAGGCGCCGGGAAGAACCTCAACCTGTGTTCCTGGTCGCCCATGACATGGGCACCTCGGTCGCGACCGAGCTGATGGCCCGCGACCTCGAGGGATCCCTCGACATGGACCTCGCCGGCGTGCTCCTGCTCAACGGCTCGATGGTCCAGGACGCCGCGAGTCCCACCCTCGGTCAGCGGCTCCTGCGGAGCGCGGTCGGCCCGCTGTTCTCGCGCCTCTCCAGCGAGCGGTTCTTCCGCCAGCAGTTCGGCTCGATCTTCTCGCCGGAGCATCCACTCACCGACGAGGAGGCCGAGGACCAATGGGCGCTGATCTGCGCGGACGGCGGACGGACGCTCGCGCACAAGACGATCCGCTACATGGAGGAGCGTTTCCGCCACGCCGAGCGCTGGCATGGAGCGCTCACCAACTGGCCCCCCGTCAAGGGCGACTCATCCGCCTCGCGTCCCGCGCTCTCGCTCGCCTGGGGGATGCTGGATCCCGTCGCGACCGAGAACGTGCTGGATGCGGTCCTGCGGCTCCGGCCGCAGGCGGAGGTGACCCGCTTCGACGACCTCGGCCACTACCCGCAGATCGAGGATCCCGGGCGAATCGCGCGCGTGCTGCAGGCGTCGATCCCCGGCTGACAGAGCCCCTCGACCACCTCTTTGGGCGGCGCTATACTGGCGCGCTCGCCCGGACCGGACGTGTCTCTTGATCGCGTCGGTGCGGGTTCATTTTTCGCCGTAGAGCAGGGATTTTGAACGGCGAGCAAACCAAGAAACTGAAGGAATCGAGGAGAGTTGGCACGCGAGACACTGATCACCCCCGAGGGGCTCGAGAAGCTCAAGGACGAGCTCGAGTATCTGGAGACCGACAAGCGTCGCGAGGTCGCTGACCGCATCAAGCAGGCGCGGGAGTTCGGGGACATCGCGGAGAACTCCGAGTACGACGACGCCAAGAACGAGCAGGCAATGCTCGAGCAGCGGATCGCGTCGCTCCAGGACCGCCTGCGGCGAGCCGCGGTGATCGACAACAAGCACATCGACACCGAGACCGTCGGGGTCGGCGCCGTCGTCCACGTGAAGGACCAGAAGTCCGGCAAGTCCCAGAAGTTCCAGATCGTCGGATCCGCAGAGGCAGACCCGGCTGAGCAAAAGCTTTCGAACGAGTCACCGATCGGCAAGGCGCTGCTCGGCAGCAAGAAGAACGAGGTCGTGACGGTCGAGACGCCGCGCGGGCCCAAGAAGAAGCTCAAGATCACCAAGATCGAGACCTCTTAGCTCCGAATAGGCTCCACCGCGTGAATGAGGAGCCGGAGCGCTCGCAGTCCGACCTGCTCGCCGAGAGACGGGCGAAGCTCGAGCGCCTCCGCCAGGAGGGCATCGAGCCGTTCCCGCACGGCTTCGCGGACCGGACCGAGATCGCGGCCGTGCGCGAGTCGCACGAGGAGATCGAGCCCGGGGAGGAGACGACCGATCGCTACCGCGTCGCCGGCCGTCTCACCGCCAAGCGCGAGCACGGCAAGTCTGCCTTTCTCGATCTCCGCGACGGGACGGGAGAGATCCAGGTGCAGGCGCGGGTCGACGAGCTCGACGACGCCTACGACGGCCTGCTCGCGCTCGACGTGGGGGACATCGTCGGAGTCGAGGGAATCGTCTTCGCCTCCAGGCGGGGCGAGCTCACGATCCGGGCCGACGCCTGGGAGCTGCTCTCGAAGTCGCTGCGCCCGCCACCCGAGAAGTTCCACGGGCTCGAGGATGTGGAGACCCGCTACCGGCGCCGCGAGCTGGATCTGATCGCCAACGAGGAGAGCCGCGAGCTCTTCCTGACCCGCACGCGGACGATCTCCACAGTGCGTCGCTGGTTCGACTCACGGGGCTTCGTCGAGGTGGAGACCCCGGTCCTACAGCCGCTCTACGGCGGTGCTTTGGCCCGGCCTTTCACGACCCATCACAACGCGCTCGACCGCGACCTCTACCTGAGGATCGCGACCGAGCTCTACCTGAAGCGGCTGATCGTCGGCGGGATCGACAAGGTCTACGAGCTCGGCAAGGACTTTCGAAACGAGGGGATCTCTCACAAGCACAACCCCGAGTTCACGATGCTCGAGTGGTATGAGGCCTACGCCGACTACAACGTCGTCGCCGAGGAGCTCGAGGGTCTGGTGTCCAACGTCGCCCGTGAGGTTCTCGGCACGATGAAGATCGAGCGCGAGGGGGAGACGATCGACCTGGCGCCGCCGTGGCGGCGGGTGACGCTGCGGGACGCGATCAAGGAGCAAGCCGGGATCGACGTGATGGAGCACCCGTCTCGCGAGGAGCTGGCCAAGGCGATGGGAAGCGAGCCGGACCCGCAGGAGGGTTGGGGCAAGCTCGTCGACGGTCTCCTCTCCAAGGAGGTCGAGCCGACGCTGATCCAGCCGACGTTCGTCGTGGACTACCCGGTCGAGCTCTCACCCTTCGCCAAGCGCCACCGCAGTGAGGATGGGCTGGTCGAGCGATGGGAGGCGTTCGTCGGCGGGATCGAGATCTCGAACGCGTTCACGGAGCTCAACGATCCGGACGAGCAGCGCCGCCGCTTCGAGGCCCAGGCCGAAGAGACCAAGCGGGGGGACGAGGAGACCCAGCCCTACGACGAGATCTTCGTCGAGTCGCTGGAGCAGGGGATGCCCCCGACCGGCGGCGCCGGCCTCGGCCTCGACCGCCTGGTGATGATCCTGACCGGGGCTAAGAGCCTGCGCGAGGTCCTGCTGTTCCCCGCGATGCGGAGCTAGTGCCGGGACGAAAACCGGCGATGAAGGGGGGAGATCCGGGGCGTTGAGGACTTATGCATACCCGTGCATGCAGAACTCGGCAACGCCGACGAAGTCACCGCTCGGATCGCAGCTCGCCAACACG
>JBKPTM010000201.1:0-3628 GCA_046765935.1 Actinomycetota bacterium
GTCCACATGCCCGTGTAGCCGCCGCCGACCACGAGGACGTCGCAGCTCAGCTCTCCCTCGGCCAGCGGTAGAGGCGGGCGCTCGCCCGCCTCCTCGAGCCAGTATCCGTGCGCGGTGTGCTTCATCGGCTGACCTATCTAATGCGTATGGTCGCGGCATGGGCCGAGACAAGACCCTGGCTACCTGGGTTCCGGGCACGCAGGACTCGGGGTTCGGGATCGAGCATCTTCCCTATGGGGTGATCCGCGCCGGGGCAGGGCCCCCGACGCCGGCGGTCAGGATCGAGGATCAGGTGCTCCAGCTGGCACCGCTTGCGGCGTCTGGACTGCTCGACTCGGCCGCCGTCTCCGACCCAGCGGCTCTGCGCTCGGCCCTGGGGGTGCCGACGCTCAACGGCCTGCTCTCCCTGGGGCGGCCGGCCTGGTCCGGGCTGCGGTCGCGTCTGACCGAGCTGCTCCGGAGAGGCAACAGCGAGATCGCCGACGTCGGCGTCGCCGATGCGCTCCTGCCGCTCGCGGACGCCGAGGTGCTGATGCCGATCGACGTCGGCGACTACGTCGACTTCTACTCGTCGATCGAGCACGCCTCGAACGTGGGCAGGCTCGTGCGGCCCGACCAAGAGCCGCTCTTGCCCAACTGGCGTCACCACCCCGTCGGCTACCACGGCCGCGCCGCCAATCTGGTGGTGAGCGGCACACCGATCAGGCGCCCGGTCGGTCAGGTCGGCCCGGAGAGACCCGGGGCGCAGCCCGAGTTCGGACCCGAGCCCAGGCTCGACTTCGAGCTCGAGCTCGGGTTCGTGTGCGGCCGCGGCCCGGAGGGTGGCGGGCCGATCCGCCCGGACGACGCAGCCGAGCACATCTTCGGCTTCCTCCTCGTCAACGATTGGAGCGCCCGCTCCATCCAGGCGTGGGAGTACCGGCCGCTCGGCCCCTTCCTCGGGAAGGCGTTCGCCACCTCGGTGGCCGCCTGGATCACGCCGCTCGAGGCGCTCGAGCCGTTTCGGGTTCCGGGTCCGGAGCAGGACCCCGCGCCCCTCCCCAACCTGCGCACCGACCATCGCTGGGCTCTCGATCTCGACCTGGAAGTCGTCCTCGCCCCGGCGGCTTCAGGAGCGGGTGAGACGATCACACGGACCAACGCCCGCGGCCTCTACTGGAGCGCCGCGCAGCAACTCGCCCACATCACCGCCAGCGGCGCCGCGATTCGGCCCGGAGATCTATTCGCGTCGGGGACGATCTCGGGTTCGGATCAGGGCTCCCAGGGGTGCCTGCTCGAGCTCACCCGCGGCGGCCAGGAGCCGCTGCGCCTCGGGGATGCGCATGAGCGGAGCTTCCTCGAGGACGGCGACGAGGTCACTCTCCGCGGCGCCGGAGCTCCCGGCGAGGGTCGGCCCGTGCTCACCCTGGCCGAGGTGAGCGGCCGAATCGTGCCCGCCTTCTGAGTGACAGCGCCGCCGCGCGGCGCAGCAGCGACCCGGAAAGCTCCCGGCTATCCGGTTGTGCTCTGCGCCACGGGCGACGGCGCGCCTTCGCGCCATGAGTAGGCGTAACTCGGATCATCGAGGTCACGAGCGAATGTCGTGAGCCTCATCGGCGCGAACGTGTCCCACATGACGGCCAGCTCCTCGGTGCGCCGTGCTCCGAGGGCCTTCTCGACCAGGCCGGGCTGCGGTCCGTGCGGCAGCCCTGATGGGTGAACGGTGATCGAGCCCACCTCGATTCCCTTCCGGGAACCGAACTCGCCGGAGACGTAATAGATCATCTCCTCCGACTGGAGATTGGAGTGGTGGTAGGGGAGCGGTACCGCCTCGGGGTCGTAGTCGAGCTCGCGCGGGCAGAACGAGCAGACCACGAAGTTCGGCCCCTGGAAGGTCTGGTGGGTCGGAGGCGGCAGATGGATCCGGCCCGTCCGCGGCTCGAAGTCGTGGACGTTGAACGTGTAGGGGTAGACGTAGCCGTCCCAACCGACCACGTCGAGCGGGTGATAGTCGAGCCGATAGTGCTGGAGACCACCGCGAACACGGAGGATGAGCTCGAACTCACCCTCCTCGCGATGTGTCTCCAGCTCCACCGGTGGGTGCAGATCGCGGTGCGAAAACGGTGCCGATTCGAGCAGCTGGCCGTACCGGTTCCGGTACCGGTTCGGCGTCTCGACCTCGCCCGGGGTGTGGAGCACCAGCATCAGCTGGTCGTCCCCCTCGAACCTGAACCGGTAGGTGGTCCCGCGCGGGATGACGATGTAGTCGTGCTGGCGGTAGGGCAGCGTGCCGAACACCGTCTCGAGCTCGCCGGCACCCTCGTGCACGAAGATCAGCTCGTCGCCCTCGCCGTTCCGGTAGAAGGCCTCGGTCTCCTCCGCCGGACGGCAGATCGAGGCCTCGAGGTCCTTGTTCCACATCATGCATCGGCGGCCGGTGATCGGGTCGCCCTCGGTGGGGATGCCGCCGGTCTCGAGGTGGCGATGGACGTGGGCGTCGGGCACCCACTCCTCGTGTGAGATCGGCTCGAATTCGCCGGCCTCCAGGATCCGGCAGGGGGAGGTGTGGTGGTAGAGGATCGACTCGTTCCCCGAGAAGCCCTCGAGGCCCATCACCTCCTCGACCAGCAGGCGGCCGTTGGTGCGGAACTGCGTGTGCCGCTTGCGCGGCAGCTCTCCGAGCCGGTGGTACCTCACAGGTTGCCCCTCCTCTCCTGCTCTCGCTCGATCGCCTCAAAGAGGGCCTTGAAGTTCCCCTCTCCGAAGCCGCGCGCGCCGTGCCGCTCGATCACCTCGATGAAGAGCGTGGGGCGGTCCGAGAGCGGCTTGCCGAAGATCTGCAGCAGATAGCCCTCGTCGTCGCGGTCGGCCAGGATGCCGAGCTCGTTGAGGTCGCCGATGTCCTCATCGATCTCGCCGATCCGCTCGGGGAGCTCCTGGTAGTAGCTGTCGGGAGTCCTCAGGAAATGGACGCCGCGATCCTGCAACGCGCGGACGGTGCCGACGATGTCCGTGGTGGCCAGGGCGATGTGCTGGACGCCGGGACCGCCGTAGAACTCGAGGTACTCCTCGATCTGCGACTTGCGCTGCCCCTCGGCCGGCTCGTTGATCGGGAACTTGATCCGGCCCTTGCCGTCCGCCATCACCTTCGACATCAGGGCCGAGTACTCCGTCGAGATGTCCTGATCGCTGAAGCGGATCATCTCGGTGAACCCGAAGACCCGCTCGTAGTACGCGACCCACTCCTCCATGCGGCCGAGCTCGACGTTGCCGACGACGTGGTCGATCCCCTTGAAGTGGTCTGCAGCCTTGCCGCCCTCGACGGGCTCGAAGCCGGGCAGGAAGGCACCCTCGTAGCCGTCACGCTCGACGAAGGTGTGGACGGTCTCACCGTAGGTCGCGATGGTGGACAGCCGGACGGTGCCGTGCTCGTCGGCTTGCTCGTGCGGCTCCTCGAGCCCGCGGGCGCCGCGGCGAACCGCCACCCGATAGGCCTCCTCGGCGTCAGGGACGGCCAGGGCGACGACCTTCACGCCGTCGCCGTGCTCGGCGATGTGGCGGGCGATCTCGCCTGTGCCGTGAAGCGGCGTGGTCAGGAGGAAGCGGATCCGGCCCTGCTCGACCAGGTGGCTGGCCCGGTCCCGCATCC
>JBKPTM010000202.1:0-1622 GCA_046765935.1 Actinomycetota bacterium
GCGACGGCATCGTCGCCGCAGACCCACTGGACGACGCGCTCGGCCTCAGGGCGGAACGCGACCTCTGCCTGAAAGCCAGAGGTGAGCGTGTTGAAGCTCTTCGTATAGCGGGCGCCCGGAACCTTTGTCGCGTGAAACTGCGCCTGGGTCTGGCCCTCCGGCGTCGGGTCGCCCCGCCCATAGTCATTGGTCGTGTCGATCACGATCTTGCCGTCGAGCGAGCCTGCCGAAGCGGCGGCATCGTCGAAGGCGACCCAGGGCACAGCGAGAACCACCACCTCACCGAACTCCGCAGCTTCCGCCGGTGTGCCTACGCTCGCGGCGTCGCCGATCTCCTCCGCCAGCGGACGGAGCTTGTCCGGATGGCGGCCGCTCAGCTTAACCTCGTGCCCGCCTCTGGCGAACTGCCTCGCGCAATTGCCGCCGATCTTTCCGGCGCCGACGATTCCGATCCTCATCCCGAGCCCCCTTCCGGCGAATGACAGGCTCGTTAGATCGTAGGCAACGGCCTCTCTCGGCCTCCGCCGGCGCCCGGGGAACCGCCGCGGCCCCGGCGCCCGCGGGCCCCGCGACGACATCCACCTCCTGGCTTCGGCCTACGCCCCGGCCGGCTCCGGTAGCGCCCGTCCGGGAGCCTCCGCGGCGGGAGCGGTGCTGCGCCGCTTCGGGAGCCACTCGAGCCAGCTCGGCAGGTACCAGTTGCGCTCTCCGAGCAGCTTCATCGTCGCCGGCAGCAGGACGCCGCGGATCAGGGTGGCGTCGATCAGGATCGCCGCCGCCAGGCCCACGCCCATCTGCTTGAACTCGATGAAGCTGAGCGTGGCGAAGATGGAGAACACGGCCACCATCACAATCGCCGCGCTCGTCACCGTGCCTGCGGTCGAGCCGATGCCGCGCTCGATCGCCTTCTCGGTGGGCATGCCGCGGTCCACGAGCTCCTTGATCCGGCTGAGGATGAACACGTGGTAGTCCATCGACAAGCCGAACAGGACGACGAACAGGAACAGCGGCAGCCAGCTCGTGACCCCATCGCTGTGGGCGCCGAGCAGGCCCTGGCCGAACCCGTCCTGGAAGACCAGGACCAGAAGGCCGTAGGCCGCCCCCACCGAGAGCATGTTCAGGGCGATCGACGTGAACGGGATCACGATCGACCTGAACGTGACCAGCAACAGCAGGAACGACAGCGTCAGCACGAAGCCGAAGACGAGCGGCAGGTGCGACTTCATCGAGTCCTGCCAGTCGACGTTCGACGCGGTATCGCCGCCGACGTCCACCTTCGCTCCGGTGCCATCGAACGCCGCTGGAATCAGCTGGTCCCGCAGTGTCGAGAGGGCCGCCTTCGACTTGGCGTTCTCGCCGTCACCGACCAGCGGCAGCGAAACCGACGCCACCGTCGCGTCCTGGTTGGTGCGGACATCCGGTCCCCCCAGGGCCACGCCCTGGGACTGCGCCCGGGCGGAGACCTCGTCGATCGCCGCCGTCACGCCCGGCGAGCGGACGTCGTCCGCCTGCACGACCAGGTCGGCGGACGGATGCTCCGTCGGGTAGAGGTCCTGGATCTTCTCGTAGGTCTGAATCGTCGAGAAGCCCTTCGGGAACTCCTCCAGGCCCGTGGTCTTCAC
>JBKPTM010000203.1:0-3119 GCA_046765935.1 Actinomycetota bacterium
AGGGGTTCTTCCACTGGTTGCAGGAGCAGAGGGCGGCACACTGATAGCCCTCGGCCAGCGGGAAGATCGCGTCGCTCGCGTTCCGGAGACGCAGGTTGGGCCAGAGCTCGATTCCCAGCTCCTCGGCCGTCGAGTCGAGTAGCGCGAGCGCCTCGCGTGGGTACTCCCGCATCTTCAGCATCCCCTCGCCGCGCAGCACGAGCAGATGCGGCGAGCCGATTGTGTCCAGACAGAGGAAGAAGGTGCGGTCCACCGGAAGCTCGGCGGCGTGGCGCTCCATGAACAACCCCATCCCCTCGCAGAGCGCCTCCTCGGAGGTAGAGAGGAAGAGCACCCGGGTGTTCTCGGGTGGGCTTTCGGTGAGCGCTCGGGCGATTGCGAGCTGTGCGACGCAGCCCGTCCCGTTGTCATTCGCCCCGGGGACGACCTGGCCGGCGCCGATGTGGGCCATGAAGGCCGCCCCGCCGGCCGAGAGGAAGGTGCCGAGCGAGGTCAGCCCCCGGCTGCCGAGCGCCGCGCCGGCGGCGACCAGGGCAGGTGCGCCAACCAGCGGCCACATCAGGGGAGGGCTGGTGTCGTTCTGCTCGAACACCCACGGCGCGCTCTCGCCGACGGCCTCGGTGATCGCGGGGTTGAAGAAGAAGGCGGTGTGTGCCGCGTCGTGGTGTGCCATGACGACGATCGTGCGCTCCGCGTCGCTCGGGCCGAGCTCGCCCAGCACGTGATGGCAGCTGCGCTTCGGCAGCAATCGGCGGAACCGCCTGCCGCCCGGCGGAAGCTCGTCGGCGGTCAGAGCCGCGACGGCGGCGCCGGTCGCCGCGGCAAGCAGCCGTGCGGCCCGACCGCCACGGCGAGCGGCGAGGCCGGTCAGGGCCGCGGCGCCGCAGAGCAGACCGATCGACCACCAGAAGGTTCCGTTGGCCTCCGGCTCCTCCTCTATCCGGACCTCGCGAACGCCCTCGGCTCGGAGGGCCTCCGCCAGCCATTCCGCGGCCCGCAGCTCGCCCTCGGAGGCCGACTCCCGATCGAAGGCGCAGAGCTCGTCCAGCCGCGCGCGCATCCACTCCGCGTCTGGCAGGATCGAGGGCACGGCCGAAGCCTGGGACGCCATCCGGGAAAACTACGGCAGTTGTCCACTCGCGGGCCACGCGCCCGGAGAACGACAAACCGCTCCCTAAGATCCGGGGATGTTCGGCGGCGGCCTGACGCTCTTTCGCGTCCGAGGAATCAGGATCGGGGTGGACTTCTCCTGGTTCATCGTCCTCTTCCTGATCATCTTCTGGCTGTCGGCGTCGTACCGCGACGAGCTCAACCTGCCTCAGAACGACAGCGAGCCCTACTTCCTCGCCGTCGCGAGCGCGTTGCTGTTCTTCGGCTCGATCCTCCTGCACGAGCTCGGGCACGCCTTCGTCGCGATTCGGAAGGGCATCCGCGTCTCGGCCATCACGCTCTGGATGTTCGGCGGGGTCGCCCGGTTGGAGAAGGACTCCGATAGCCCCGGCACGGAGTTCAAGATCGCCGTCGCGGGACCCGTCGTCTCGGCGGCGATCGTCGTCGTCTGCGCCGCGGTGTTCCTGGTGCTGGATGGGCCCGACCAGCTCGGAGATGCCGCCTTGGCCCGAAACGACGCCACCACCTCCGGAGCCGCGGCCGTGGTCGCCTGGCTCGGCAGCATCAACCTGCTGGTCCTGATCTTCAACCTGGTCCCAGCCTTTCCGCTGGATGGAGGCCGGATGGCTCGTGCGATCGCCTGGTGGCGGACCGGCAGCCGGAACAGCGGCACCCGCTTCGCCGCGACGCTGGGCGAGTGGTTCGGCCTCTTCCTGATCCTGGCCGGCCTCGGGTACTTCCTGGTCTATCTCGGTGACGTCGTCGGGGGCATCTGGCTCGCCTTCGTCGGCTTCATCCTCCGCGGCGCCGCCAAGTCGGCCATCGCCCAGACCGAGCTCACCAGCCGGATCGAGGGCATCTCCGTCGCCGACGTGATGGACCACGATCCCGTGGCGATCCCGGAGGAAGCGTCGATCGAGCAGGCGCTCGACGAGTACTTCCTCCGCTACCGCTCCCCGTGGTTTCCCGTCGTGGATGGGGGGCGGCACGTCGTCGGGCTGGTCGACCGGCCGACGGCCGACAACGTCCCGGCGGTGGAGCGGACATCCGCCTCGGTCCGCGACGTCGTCGCCCACGACGGCGGCTCGCTGACCGTCGACGAGGACGCGCCGCTCGAATCCGTGCTCGGCAATGAGTCCCTTCGGCGGCTCGGCGCCCTGATCGCGACCGATGCCGATGGCCAGATCAGCGGTGTGCTGACGATCGACGCCATCGGGAGGGCTTTGAAGCCACAGGGCGGCACCCCAGCGGTCTAGGGACGCCCGCCAAGGCGGCTTAATAGGATCGGTCCGTATGCCGGACCACGATGTCTTGGTTATCGGCGCGGGCCTCGCTGGACAGCGGGCCGCGCTCGCGGCGGCCGAACAGGGCGTCTCGGTCGCCATCATCAGCAAGGTCCACCCGGTCCGCTCGCACTCGAACGCGGCCCAGGGCGGCATCAACGCGGCGCTCCAGGAGGACGACACCTGGGAGTCGCACGCCTTCGACACCGTCAAGGGCTCGGACTACCTCGCCGACCAGGACGCTGTCGAGATCATGTGCCGGGCGGCGCCGGAGGAGCTGCTCCACCTGGAGCACCTCGGCGTCACCTTCCATCGCAACGAGGAGGGCAAGCTCGGCACCCGCGCCTTCGGCGGCGCCTCGGCAGCCCGCACCTACTACGTCGCGGACATCACCGGCCAGGCGATCATGCACGTCCTCTACGAGCAGCTCATGAAGTTCTCGGAGGAGGTCGCGCGCTACGAGGAGTGGTTCACGACCGGCCTGGCGCTCGACGACGACGGCAACTGCGTCGGCGCGATCTGCCGCAACGTCAAGGACGGGCAGATGGAGCACTTCGGCGCCAAGGCGGTGATCCTCGCCACCGGCGGCAACGGCCAGATCTGGCACCCGACCACCAACGCGCTGATCTGCACCGGGGACGGCATCGCCCAGGCCTATCGGGTCGGGGCGAAGCTGATGGACATGGAGATGATCCAGTACCACCCGACGACGCTGGCGGGCAAGGG
>JBKPTM010000204.1:0-2195 GCA_046765935.1 Actinomycetota bacterium
CCACGAGGTGGTCCGGATCGGAGGCGTGACGCAGGCCCAGGACCAGGGCAATGAGCAGCGCGACGACCAGGGGAGCGCCGGCGAAGAGCCCCTCGAGCCAGGCATCGATCTGCTCAACCGGCTGGAAGAGGAAGTCGAAGCTCACGAGCTCGCCCCTCCCTCCCTCGCAGCGCAGCGCGGGCAGAGCCCCACCATCGGGAAGTGGGTGAAGCCGACCTGGTAGCCGAAGCGCTCCTCAACATCCTCGCGGAGCGCGTTGAGCTCGGACCGTTCGACCTCCTCGATGGCGCCGCATCGATCGCAGGCCAGGTACTCGCGCTCCCCGCCGCCGACCAGGACGTAGCGACCCGGACCATGCCCGGCGTGGAAGTGGCGGACCACGCCATGCTCCTCGAGCGTCTCGAGGTTGCGGTAGACCGAGGCGAGATCGAGCGGCGTCCGATCGAGACCGGCCGCGATCTGCTGGGCTGACACCGGCGCGGTTACTTCGAAGAGGTAGTCCACGATCAGCCGCCGCGCGGTGGAGATCCGCAGGCCGCGCTGCCGGAGTGTCCGCAGGACGGAGTCGGCGCTCTCGAAGTGGAGGGTTGGGCCTGTCGACTGGAAGGTCAAAGCGGGACGAGATCCGTTACCCGCGACTGCGAGCGGGGCCGGGACCTGGATCAGTTCCGAGTCGAAGTCCGCCACTTGTCGGGAGGTCGCGCGCATCTCAGCCGATCTGTGGAAGCGCTCGAAGGGTGATCAGGGTGCCCGCGACCACGATCAGCGTCGCGGAGAGCGCCGGCAGCACGCCTGCGACTCGGCCGCCGAAGAGCCGTCGCTCGGGTCGGAGCCGCGCGATCAGGCGACCGCCGTGGAGCACGGCGAGCCCGACCGCCGTCAGGGTCGCGGCCAAGCCGACGCTGAAGGCGAGAATCAGCACCAGGCCGAGGCCGAGGCGGTGCTGCGAGATCGCGGCGACCAGGACCACCAGCGCCGACGGGCACGGCACGATGCCGCCGGAGACCCCGAGCGCGATCAGCGAGCGCGTCGTGATCGGCGTCCCGGAAGGCTCGTGGCCATGGTTGTGGGTGTGACCGTGGCTGTGCGTATGGCTATGGGCATGCACGTGGTGATGACCGTGGTCGTGCTCGGCTCTCATCGCTCGCCAGCGCCGCAGCCGGGTCCAGATCGCCCAGAGCCCGATGGCGATCACCATCGCCCCGGAGGCGACGCCCAGCCAGGGGTAGAGGTCCTCGGGAAGGACGTAGGCCGACGCGGCGAGCGTGATCAGGCCGAGGGCGAAGACCGCTGAGGTGTGGGTGATCGTGACGGTCAGCCCGAGCAGCGCCGCGTCCTTGGGCCTGCCCCGGCTACCGGCCAGGTATCCGGCGACCATGGTCTTGCCGTGCCCGGGCGAGAGGGCATGGACCGCACCCCAGACGAAGGCCGAGCCGAGCAGCAGCAGGATCAGAAGGCCGTGATCGTTGCCGCTGGTCAGCGCCCCTGCGAACCCGTCCTGCGCCCGGTCAGTGGTCACTGGGCCGACGTCCTCGCCGTCGGGAGCGCTCACGCGGCCGGTGCCCTCGCTCACGGCGAAGCCGGCGTCGTGCTGATCCGGCGGGCTCTGCAGGACGTCGACCGGATAGGCCCGCAGGCCGCCGGTCGGGTCACTGGCGGGGACGCTGGAGCGTATGTCCGTCCCTTGCCCAGGCAGGATCTGGATCGCCTTCCAACCGACCCTGTCTCCATAGGTGTCGTCGTGGAGCTGAACCCGGTGCGTCCCGGACGGGATCGCGGCGACGAAGGTCGCCTCGACGCGAGTCAAGGCCAGGCCACCCTGGCCCGGTGGGAAGCTGAGGCTCGTCTCCTTGGCCGAGCCAAGCGGGACGGCCCGCCCGTCGACGGTGAGGCGGAGATCGGGGGCGATCTCGGCGAGCTTGCGCTGCAGCAGGGGAGCGCGCTCGGCACCTGAGACCTCCCCGTCGCCGTCCCGGTCGAACAGCTGGATCTCCTGGAAGGTGGGGATCTCGGCCTGGTCGAGGATGTAGTGCACCTGCACCGACCCCTGGGAGATCCGCACCTGGCTGAGGTGGTTGATGGTGAAGTTGCCCAGTGGATGCGCTGAGGACGCACCGGGCAGGAACAGCCCGATCAGCGCAGCCGCCAGGAGCGCGGCAAGGACACCCGATAGCCGCCGGCGCCTCATCGGAGAC
>JBKPTM010000205.1:0-2774 GCA_046765935.1 Actinomycetota bacterium
CCTCGACACCGAAGAAGGTGTCGTCTCCGTCGACCTGCGCGAGGTCGTCTTCATTCGCAGCGCCGCCGCGCCTCACAGCATCGGCTTCGGCGGGTGAAGCTGCGCGGCCAAGTTCGACCAATAGGCAGTGCGCGCTAGCGACCGGCGAGGGCGGTCCAGAGCCGCTCCTCGGCGTCCAGCACCCGCTGTGCCTCGGCGCTGAGCGCCGTCCAGTGCTCGGGGTCCGGCTCGTCGGGCTCGCTCGCGGTCCGCGCGGCGAGGGCGAGGCGGGTCCAGTCCTCGGCTGCCTCGGCTGCGATCGACGACTCCTCATAGCCCGCCTCCCCGAGGAAGCGCGCGTACATATTGCGGAAGTTGCCGCCGCCGGTTCCGCGGCGCTCGATCACCTGGTAGAGGAAGCGCGCGCACCAGTGCCAGTCCTCGGCGGCGTCCGGCCAACCGCCGACCTCGGAGGCGAAGCGCCGGAGGGCCGGTAGCCCCTCGAAGTCGCCGAGGGGCGGCTCGAGCATCTGGCTCGCCGCCCGCTCGATCGCCTTCGGCGCGTGCGCGAGCAGGTCGTCGCGGTCGATCTTCGTGCCCTCCGGCACGTCGATCGCATGCCCTTCGAGCGGGAAGATCGGCTGTTGGGAGTGGCGGGCCTCCCGCAGGCCATCGAGCGAGGTGGCCTGCAGGTCCTCGAAGGCGGTGTCGGATACCCAGGCGAGCTCCTCGTCGTAGCCGGCCAGAACCACGGCGTGCCCCGGGAAGTGCGCCGAGCGGCCGTAGTGGTCCAGGTAGTAGAGGTCGGTGAGCAGCAGCATCGGGCGCCCGGCGTCGACAGCCTCCTTGGCGATCTCCCAGGAACCATCCGGATCGGCGTCCGTGCGAAGCCGCAGCGGGGCGCCGGTCATCTCCAGGAAGTTCTCCTCGAGGCGAGCGGCTCGGCCGTTGGTGAAGCGAGAGGGCGAGTGCTCGTCGAGGACGACGTAGTAGAAGCACGCGCCGGCGCCGAGGCCGAAGGCCATCTCCTCGGAGATCTCGACGCCGTGGAAGGCGAGCAGGTTGCGAAGAGCGGTCGAGCCGCAGTGGTTCCCCGGCACGTGCCGGTAGCCCGGGACCATCACCCTGTTGGCGGTCTCCGCCATCCGCCGATTGTCGCTGATCAGCTCGTGCGGGCCCGGAGCCGCAGGTATTCGGCCCGGTCCTTGAAGCTGCGGCGCATCTCCGAGGTGAGCTCGCCCAGGAACTCCTCGCGGTAGGTCGAGTCGGTGAAGATCGCGATCGAGAAGTAGAAGCCGGAGAAGGCCGCCAGCCCCGCCGCCACCCGGAGCAGCTGGCTGGTCAGCTCGAGGCGCTCTCCGAAGAGGTGGAAATGGAACAGCTCTCGACCCGGGACGCCCAGCCACTGCGTCCGGATCGAGTCGTCCACCGCCAGCACCCCGAAGACGGTTAGGAAGACCCCGATCATCAGGCTGACCAAGAGCACCTGGATCGCCTGGCTCACGAACATCACCAGCTCGAGGTTGAAGAGCTGAGTCCGCCGCAGCGGCGTGCTCTCCTGGCCGACCTCCTGCTCGACCGCGCGGGCCTCTCGCGGCAGACGGACCGCCAGGAAAGCCGCCCCGAGCAGGGCGAGCAGGCCCAGGATCACCGCGTAGATGCCGCGGGTCGGGTTGGAGAAGATCTCCCAGAGCTCCTGCGTCGGGAAGGAGAGCAGGACGAAGATCGCCAGGAGGGGAACCGCCCGCGCCAGCAGGGTGAAGGCGGAGCGGAGCTGCGCCACGATCCGCTCCAGCACCCAGCGGACGATCGAGAACAGCCCGAGCCCGACGACCGCGTAGATCACGCCCAGAAGCAGGAGGTTCCCGCCGGCCGTGAGCAGCGCGCTGCCGACCTGCCCGCCGAAGATCAGCGGCAGGACGGCCGGGATCAGGACGAACCCGGCGAGCTCCGTCTTCCCCAGTCGCTCCGGGATCGCCCTCAGCGGCCGCCCCCGGGCTCGGTTCGCGAGCGCGGCGGCGGCGAGCAGGATCGCCACCCCGCCCGCCACCGCGAGCACGTTCTGCCACCAGCTCCAGTCGAGGTTCCCGGCGCCGAGCAGCTCACCGAGCAGCACCAGCCCGAGCAGCGGGGCGGCGCGGTTGAAGACGTCCTCGTAGGGCGAGACGTCCTCGCTGAACAGGGGCAGGCCCGCGCGGCGAAAGGAGCGCTCGTACTCCTGCAGGCGCTCGGCGTCGGAGGGCATCCGGCGCCCATTCTGAATATGAGTCCGGCTCTATCCTGCGCCGCCGTGCTCGCCCGCCTCGACAGCCGCCTGCTCTACGCGATGCGAACCCGCTTTCACGGTCCCACGGCCGAGAGGGTCGGCAGGTGGCTCGGGCGGATCGGAGAGTACGGAGCCGTCTGGCTGCTGATCGGGATCGTGCTGGCGTTCGTCGATCCCGACAACGGCGAGGACTGGGTCGTGGCGGGGATCCTCGGTCCGGTCGCGATCGGACTCAACTTCGTGGTCAAGGTGATCGTCAGGCGCCCGCGACCGGTGCTCGAGGGCCTCCCGCCACTGGGCGGCGCTCCCAGCTCGCTCAGCTTCCCCTCCGCCCACGCGACCTCGTCGTTCGCCTGTGCCACCGCGATGACCCGGATAGCCCCGGAGGCCGCGGTCCTGTTCGTTCTCGCCACCGCGATCGCCGCCTGCCGCCCCTACCTCGGCATGCACTACCCCTCCGATGTGCTGGCCGGGGTGGTGCTCGGCGTCGGCCTGGGCCTGATCGCCCCTCTCTGATGAAGCTCTGATG
>JBKPTM010000206.1:0-3735 GCA_046765935.1 Actinomycetota bacterium
GCCCATCCCCCGGAACTGGACCGAAAGCCGCTTCAGCGCACGGGGATCGCCCTCCGCCAGCTGCGCGTTGCCACGCGCGACCTGGGCCATCATCCAGAGCCCGTGCAGGATGTTGCCGGGCAGTCCGACGGCCTTCGCGAACTCCGGGTCGATGTGGATCGGATTGAAGTCGCCGGAGGCACCCGCGTATCGATGCGGCAGGTACTTGTCCGGCGTCACCCTGAGCTCCGGAATCGCATCGCCCGGCTTCAGGTCCGACATCAGACTCCCCTCACGATGTTGGTCCAGGTGCCCTTCACCGTCTGCTGGCCGTCCTGGTTGGTCGACACGGTCTCGAAGACGTAGAAGCCCTTGCCGTCCTTCTCGTAGATCTCCTTGCATGTGGCCGTGGTCGAGATCACGTCGCCGTCGCAGACCGGCTCGTCCCACTCGAACTCCTGCGAGCCGTGCAGCATCGTCGCCAGGTTGATGCCGATCTCCGGATCCAGGATCGCCGGCCCCATCGCACGGGCGCTGTAGACGACGCAGAACATCGGGGGCGCGACGAGGTCCCGAAAGCCGGCGGCCTTGGCGGCCTCATGGTCGCGATGGACCGGGTTGGCGGCGCCGACCGCATCGGCGAACTCGCGCACCTTCTCGGCCCCGACCTCGTAGGTGACCGCGTCCCAGTGCTTGCCTATGCCCTCCGTCTTGACCGGCATCGGGCGCGGGATTCTAGGCGTGGAGCCGATTCCAGCGCTTCCCCAGGTCCCGGCTAGGGTAGTTATCGAGCGTGTCTCCGTTCCTCACCACCAGGGATCCAGAAGGGGGCATGCGCTTTCGCCCCTTCGCCATCCCGCTGATCATCGCCGCGATCGGGGTTCCGATCGTCGCGGCGATGGCGGCGGCCGGGAGCTTCGGCGCCGGGCTGGGGATGGCCGCCGGCGCCCTCGCCGCCACCTCCGTGGTCGTCTTCGCGGCCCGCTCCAAGCCGGAGCGAACCCTCGAGGTCGCACCGAGCGATGAGGCGGGGCATCGCGTCCTGGTGCTCGCCGTGGCCGAGGCGACTCCGGCCTCGGCGCAGCGGATCGCCGACATCACCGGGTCGCCGACCGATGTCCGCCTGCTCGTGCCCGTTCCCAGTCACCGCCTGGACCGCTGGCTCTCGGCGGAGGACGAGGCCCGCCACGAGGCCGAGGCCCGTCTGGCGCGCTCGGCCGGGGTCCTGGTTGCCGCCGGCCTGCCGGTGAGCGGATCGGTGGGCGACGCCGACCCGGCTCAGGCGCTCGAGGACGAGCTGCGGGGTTACGCCGCCGACGAGGTAGTCCTGCTCACCGACGGAGCGAAGGACCCGCTCGCCAAGGTGGAGGGGCGGCTCGGCCTGCCGCTGCGAAGGGTCGCGACGGAAGCAGAGACGCCGTAGCCCTCGGGGACTAGGCGCTCGCTTCCCGCTGCGCCGCCATCTCGCGCGCTTCCGCCGCCGTCGGCAGCATCGCCAGGTAGCTGCACAGACCCTCGTCGTCAACGTCGAAGAGAAACGCGAAGTCCATGCTGACCTCGATCCCGCCACGTCCCCGACCCTCCTGGTGGATGCTCGTCACCACGTGGCGTTCGCCGACCGTCGTGTTGTCCGTCACCTCGGCAGTGACCTCCTCCCACGCATCGGTCCACGAGGTGATCCATGAGACGAACCCTTCGTGGCCCCGGTACTGCCCGGCATTCGCCATCTCCGGCGAGGCGTAGACCTCGACGTCCTCCGAAAGCGCGGCGAGCATCCGCGGCACGTCACGGTCGTTGAAGGCCTCCATCCCGGCCTGTGCCAGTGCCTTTCGCTGCTCGCTCCCTGCCATCGCCATCCTCTCGTGCGTCAGCGGCTAGGCGACCTCTCGCTCGCGCGCCATCTCAACCGCTTGCTCTCGATCCGGCATGAGCGCGAGGAATGTCACCAATTCGTCGTCTCGGACCTCGAAGAGGAAGGCGACGTTCATGCTCACCTCGATCCCCGCCCGCCCGTGGCCCGTCTGATGTACGTCCGCCACGACGTGCCGGTCCCCAACGAGGGTCACCTCCGTCACCGCAAAGTCGAGCTCATCCCAGACCTCCGTCCAGGGCGCGATCCACTCGAGGTACCCGTCATGTCCATGGAAGCGGCCGGCGTTCGCCAGCTCGGGCGAGGCGACGACCTCGACGTCCTCCGCGAGCATGGCGAGGATCGTCCGCGGATCGCTGGCGCTGAACGCCTCGAACCCGGCGCGGGCGACCTTCTCCCGCTGCGCGCTACTTGCCATCGCCGTCCATCTCGAGGACCGCGAGGAACGCTTCCTGCGGGACCTCGACCGCGCCCACCTGCTTCATCCGCTTCTTGCCCTTCTTCTGCTTCTCGAGCAGCTTCTTCTTCCGCGTGACGTCGCCCCCGTAGAGCTTTGCGGTCACGTCCTTCCGCACCGCCTTCACCGTCTCCCGCGCGATCACGTTGGCGCCGATCGCGGCCTGCACCGGGACGTCGAACTGCTGCCTCGGAATGGTCTTGCGGAGCCGCTCGACCAGGTTGCGGCCCTGGTCGTAGGAGGACTCCTTGTGGACGATCAACGAGAGCGCATCGACCTTGTCGCCGGCGAGCAGCACGTCGAGCTTGACCAGATCCGACTCCCGGTTCCCGATCGGCTCGTAGTCGAGGGAGGCGTAGCCCTTGCTGCGCGACTTGAGCTGGTCGAAGAAGTCGAGCACGATCTCGGCCAGCGGCAGGTCGTACTGAACCTGTACCCGAGCCGGCGAGAGGTAGTGGAGCCCGACGTGCTCGCCCCGCCGCTTCTGGCAGAGCTCCATCACCGCGCCGACATAGTCGTTCGGGGTGATGATCGTGGCGCGGATGTAGGGCTCTGAGATCGACTCGATCGAGCCCGGATCCGGCATGTCGGTCGGGCTGCGGACTTCGACCACCTCACCGGTGTTGATCAGCTTCACCTCGTACCGCACGTTCGGCGTGGTCGCGAGAAGCTCGAGGTCGTACTCGCGCTCGAGCCGCTCGCGGACGATGTCCATGTGGAGCAGGCCGAGGAACCCGCAGCGGAAGCCGAAGCCGAGGGCATCCGAGGTCTCGGGCTCGTAGGAGAGCGCGGCGTCGTTCAGGGCGAGTCGGTCGAGCGCGTCGCGCAGGTCCGAGTAGCGGTCGGTGTCGATCGGGAAGAGGCCGCAGAAGACCATCGGCCGGACCTCCCGGTAACCGGGCAGCGCCTCCGCGGCCGGGCGGTCCCGGCTGGTCAGCGTGTCGCCGACGCGGAGCTTGGTGACGTCCTTGATCCCGGTGATCACGTAGCCGACCTCGCCCGCCGACATTCCGGCAGCCGGCGTCATCTTCGGGGTGAAGAAGCCGATGTCGTCGATGT
Source organism: Actinomycetota bacterium (assembly GCA_046765935.1). Taxonomy (GTDB): domain Bacteria; phylum Actinomycetota; class Thermoleophilia; order Solirubrobacterales; family 70-9; genus DASUPK01. The sequence continues at coordinate 3,366 of JBKPTM010000206.1, forward strand.
CGGCCTGCGTTCCCGCCTGCATCGCCACGATCGGCTCACCCTTCGCGAAGCGGCCGTCCATCATCCGGACGTAGGCGACCACCCCGCGGTACTGGTCGAACTCGGAGTCGAAGATCAGCGCCCTCGGCGGCTCCTCGGGCTGGCCGTCGGGTGGCGGGATGCGGCCGACGATCGCCTCGAGCACGTCGGTCACGCCCTCTCCCGTCTTGGCGGAGATCCGGAGAGCCTCGTCCGGGGCGCCGCCCAGCAGGTCCGCCACCTGGCCGGCGACGGCGTCCGGATCCGCCCCCGGCAGATCCACCTTGTTGAGGACCGGGATCAGCTCGAGGCCGGCGTCGATCGCGGCGTAGGCGTTCGCGACGGTCTGGGC
>JBKPTM010000207.1:0-4302 GCA_046765935.1 Actinomycetota bacterium
GGGCTCGTCTACTCCGCCGGGCGGCCGGTCGCGGCGAGCGACTTCGAGTACACGATCGAGCGCGCCATCCGCCTCGGCTGGCCGGGCAGGCACTTCCTGACCGACAACATCCTCGGCGCCGAGGACTTCGAACAGGGCCAGTCGACCGACATCTCCGGGATCTCCACCGACGACGCGTCCGGCCAGATCAGCATCAAGCTGATCCGGCCCTGGGGTGCGTTCGAAAACGTGCTCGCGCTCCCGGCCACCGGGCTGGTGCCCAGTGGCACGCCGCTGCGCGATCTGAGCGCCAATCCCCCGCCCGGCGTCGGTGCCTACCGGATCACGAACGTGGTCCTTGGCCGCAGCTGGACGATGTTGAGGAACGACAGCTTCGACGCCCTGGAGCTTCCGGACATCCCGTCGGGGAGCCTCGAGCGGATTGCGGTCAAGGTCATCCACGATCCGGTGACCGCCGCCAACAAGGTGCTGACCGGCCGGGCCGACGGCTATGACCCGGGCGCCCCGCTGCCGGCGGGGATCAAGCAGCGTGCGCGTGCCCTCGGCTCGAATCGGTTCGACTTGATCGGCATACCCTCGACGCTCTACTTCTTCCTCAACACCTCCGAACCGCCCTTCGACAGCGAGCTCGCGCGCCGGGCCGTGATCACCGCACTGAACCGGCCCTACATGGAGAAGCTGAGCAAGGGGGCGCTGTCCCCGGACTGCTACCTGATCCCGGAGGGGATCGTGGGACACCCGTCCGCGTCGTGCCCATACGGGGACGCGGACGACTCCGGCGATCTGAAGGCCGCGCGCCAGCTGATGCAGGAGTCGGGCGCGGCGGGAGCGCCGGTGGTCGTCTGGGTCGAGGACAGTTCGCCGGAGCGCGCCTACGCGCGCTACTACACGAAGCTCTTGAACCGGCTCGGCTTCGATGCGCGCACCGAGACCGTCGCGACCCCGCAGGACTTCGGCCGGATCGGCAAGACCCGGACCGATCCGCAGACTGGGTTCGCAAGCTGGTTCAACGACTTCCCGAACCCGCTCGACTTCTACTCGGTCCTCGACTCGAAGTTCATCGGGCCTCCGGGCAGCCCGAACGCGGGGCACGTGAACGACCTCTTCATCCAGCAGCAGCTCGAGAAGCTCAGCCTCGTCGCGGCGCAGGACCTGGATTCGGCCGCCGGTGACTGGAGGGACCTCGACGAGTACGCGGCGAAGAAGGCCTACCTGGCGGTGTTCGGCACGCAGCAGGCCCCGAAGCTGATCTCAGGGCGGATCGACCCGAGCTCGGCGGTGATCCATCCTCTCTTCCTGAGCGACTGGAGCAGCTGGTCGCTGCGATAGACGATTCGTCCCAGCTTGAGCCGAATGGTGCGCCGCATCGGCAGAACGTCGTATTGCGGGGAGATTGCGGCGCTTGACTTGCCTCTTACGCCGATATATGACTCCCGGTTGGGTGCAGGAGTAATCCGGTTTGGAGCTGCAACAACTACAGGAGGGACAAGGGTGAGGAAGCTCCGGAAGATTTCCGTTTTGGGCGTGACCGTCGCCGTGGCCGCGCTTGGACTGGCCGCATGTGGTGGCGGTGGCGGCGGTGGTGGGGGCAAGGAAGGCGGCGAGCTCAACGGCACGCTGACCTCCTTCCCGGACTACCTCGACCCGCAGCTCTCCTACACGCTTGAGGGTTGGGAGGGGATCTCGCACGTCTACATCCCCCTGTTGACCTACCAGTCCGGAAACGGCGACGAGTCCACCAAGGTCGTGCCCGGCCTGGCGGAGTCGATGCCAACGCTCTCGCAGGACGGGAAGACCTACACCTTCACCCTCCGCAAGGGGATGAAGTACTCGGACGGAACGCCGATCAAGGCGTCCGACTTCCCCTACGCGATCCAGCGGTTGTTCAAGCTCGACTCCGGCGGCGCACCGTTCTTCGAGGGCATCGTCGGTGCCGAGGACTACGCAAACGGCAAGGCGAACTCGATCAGCGGGATCCAGGCCGACGACGCGACCGGCAAGATCACGGTGCAACTCGAGAAGCCGAGCGGGACCTTCCTCAATGAGGTGGCCTTGATGTTCGCGGCGCCGGTGCCGCAGAGCACCCCACTCGACAAGGACCAGACGAGCACCCCGCCGCCCTCGAGCGGGCCGTACATGATCAGCAACAGCGATCCGCCGAACAGCTACACGCTCGAGCGGAACCCGCAGTTCAAGACCGTCCAGGCGGCGGGCGCGAGCGACTTGGAAGACGGACACGTCGACAAGATCACGATCACGCAGAACAAGAATCAGTCGGCTCAGGCCCAGGCGGTCCAGAACAACCAGAGCGATTTCATGGTCGATCCGCCCCCGGCCGATCTGCTGCCGCAGATCGAGAGCCAGAACTCGGATCGGTTCCGCTTCCAGGACTCGATCAACACCTACTACTTCTGGATGAACACCCAGAAGCCGCCGTTCAACAACCTGCAGGTGCGGCAGGCGGTCAACTACGCGATCGATCCGGCGGCCCTGACCCGGATCTTCGGCGGCCGGCTGCACGCGACCCAGCAGATCCTGCCGCCGGGCATGCCGGGCTACCAGGAGTACAAGCTCTACCCGGGCCCGGACCTGAACAAGGCGAAGGCCCTGATTGCCCAGGCCCATCCGTCGGACATGGACATCACGGTCTGGACCGACGACGAGCCGGACCGGAAGCGGATCGGCGCGTACTACCAGGACGTGCTGAACTCGCTCGGGTTCCACACCACCCTGAAGATCATCGGTGGCGACGTCTACTTCACGACGATCGGGAACCTGTCGACGCCGGACCTCGACACCGGGTTCGGTGACTGGTTCCAGGATTACCCGCACCCCAACGACTTCTTCGAGCCGTTGCTGTCGGGTGATTCGATCCATCCCACCAACAACAACAACTACTCACAGGTGAACATTCCTGAACTGACGACGAAGATCAACGATCTCGACACCAAGCAGCTCAGCGACCCGGGTGTCGAGGACCAGTACGCCGCTCTCGACAAGAGCTTCATGGAGCAGGCGGTCTGGGCGCCGTACGGGAACGAGAAGTTCACGACGTTCACGTCGGATCGGATCAATTTCGACGCCGTCAATTTCAGCCTGGTGTTCAACCTGGACTACGCCAGCCTCCAGCTCCAGGACTAGTCACGAGGCTGATGCAGCGCAAGAATGATTGGGGAGGGGCCGCAAGGCCCCTCTCTTGTCTCTGATCCCAAAATGGCAACCGAACCCTGGACACCGAGAATGCCGCCGGCGGGGGCGATGCCTACGGGCGAGCCTCCGCTCCCGGTCGGTGACGAGGTTGAGATCGTCGGCAAGAGCCCCTGGCAGCTGGCTTACATGCGGCTGCGGCGGAACAAGGTCGCGTTGGCCTTCGGGGCGCTCTTCGTGGTCATCGTCCTCTTCTGCCTTGCGGCGCCGCTCTGGTCCCACCTCGTCGCCCACACCGGGCCGAATCAGAATCACCTCACCGAGAAGATCAACATCGGCGGGAAGGACACCTTCGTCGTCGCGCCCGACGGGATCCCGATCGGCCCGGGCCTGCACGCGAAGTTCCTACTCGGAGCCGACGACAACGGTCGCGACGTGATGGTCCGCCTGATGTACGGCGGGCGGACCTCGATCTACATCGGGGTCATGGCGGCTTTCATCACGACCTTCTTCGCGGTCGTGATCGGGCTGATCGCCGGCTACTACCGGGGCTGGACGGACTCGGTTCTGTCGCGGGTCCTGGACGTGATCTGGGCGTTCCCCGTGCTGTTGCTCGGGATCGCGCTGGGGACGGCGCTCTCGGTCGGGGGTCTGAAGATCGGGCCATTAGAGATCGCGGGGAACTCGCTCTGGATCCCGATCCTGATCATCGGCTTCGTCTACGTGCCCTACATGGCGAGGCCGATTCGCGGCGAGGTCCTGGCGCTGCGGGAGAAGGAGTTCGTCGAGGCGGCGATCGCTCAGGGCAAGGGACCGATCAGGATCATGTTCACGGAGCTTCTGCCGAACCTGATCTCCACGATCATCGTCTTCTTCACCCTCAACATCGCCAACAACATGCTGCTCGAGGCGGCGTTGTCCTTCCTCGGTGCGGGGGTGAAGCCCCCGAATGCGTCCTGGGGAACGATGATCGAGGAGGGCTCAGACCGGATCGTCACGGCGCCGCACCTGACGATCATCCCGGGCCTGATGATCGTGCTCACCGTGCTGGCTCTGAACGTGTTCGGAGACGGGCTTCGCGACGCGCTCAGCCCAAAGTCAAAGATCAGGATGGAGCACTAAGCGCGCGATGGAGGGGATGGGACGCTTCATCAT
>JBKPTM010000208.1:0-17494 GCA_046765935.1 Actinomycetota bacterium
GGGGTGGTCGGCCCGGTTGCCGGGGTGTCAACGGTGATCAGACCTGTTGCGGTGACCGACTGCCCGTCGGGGTTGGTGATCGTCACGTCGGCCGGGCCACTCGTCGCTGCGCTGGTATCGAGGTCGAGGGTCACGTGCGTGGGGTCGTCGTAGGTCACGTCGTTCACCGCCACGCCATCGGTCGCCGATGCCGTGATGTGGCTGGGATACGAGGGCCCGGGGTCGAAGAATCCCGATCCATCCGTCGAGGTTCCCTCGACGTCCACGGCGACAGAGCACTGGCCCTGCGGGACGCTGCTCGGGGTGGCGGTCGAGGGGTCTGCGGGCGGGGGCGCCAGAAGCTTGATCACCCGGACTCCCCAGGAGTTCGTCGCGTTCGTGTACTCCTGGAACGTCCAGAAGCTCATGTTGTCGCTCGGGTCGATCACAGTCTGCGAGAAGTCGCCCCAGCGGTGCGGAGCATCCGCGCCCAGGTTGTACGAGCCGGAGCCGGCCTGCGTGATCTGGAACGGCTCGGTCGTTCCTGGCGTATCCGTGAAGAGCCGGCCCGACGCGGCGACCCCTGCCGGGTGCGTGACGCCAGCGGTGCTGGAGTTGATCGAGGCGTGCCCCTGCCCATTCATCGCAATGGAGGGAATCCAGAACTGCCTCGGATTGGCGCCAGCCGAATCGACGAGGTTTCCCGACTGAATGAGCGACGGAGTCGTGCCGAGGCTGCCGAGCTGATACCAGCGCGCCCCCGCGCGATCGCCGCCGGAACTGCTCACTCCCGACGAGCTCATCAGGAGGTTGTGCGCCGTCCAGAGGGTGTCGTTCCCATTCGGGTCGCGGCCGATCATCGCCTCGAAGAGGCGATCGTCGAGCGCGTCCAGCCCGCCGCTGGTCCCCTGGGCGGGAACGCCGAAGGTGGTCGGCGCAAACGTCTGCGGGACCGTCACGGTCAGGTTCCCCGAGATCGACGGGGTGCCGCCCGGGTTCGTGATCCGGCGGACGTCCAGGCGGCTGAAGAAGGTCGCGTCGGGCCCGACGATGTAGCCGGAGCCGACGCTCGGCACCATGTCGGTCGCCGGCTGGGGAGAGACCGGGCCCTGTTGCGGGCTGCCCGAGATCAGGTTGCGGAAGGCGGTGACGACGATCGGACCCGCGCCGAGCACCGATGACTTCCTGACGACGAAGACGCTCGTGCCGAGGAAGCCGCCGGCCGACGCCGAGGTGAACTCGTTCACGCCGATGTAGATCGCGTTCGCGTCGACGCCGAGCTGCGGGTAGTCGGCGAAGCGGGCGGACGCCGATGGTGGTGGCGTGGCCTCGTTGAAGGAGAAGAAGGTGAAGTCGCTCGCGCTGGTGATCGTCGGCCCGTCGCTGACGGCGAGCATGATCCGGTTGTTCGTCTCCTCGGTATTGATCCCGGACACGATCCAGCGCTGGGACAGGCGGTCGTATTCGACGCCGGGATCGGTCGGCTCGGACCCGTTTCGCACGGGCGCCCAGAAGGTGGCGTCACTGATGTTCGGCACGACCTGATTGCCCTGCTTGTCGAACACCTTGAAGACGCCGTTCACGAAGACGACCACCTGGCTCGGCCCCACGGATCCCATCGAGTCCGGCGGGACGAACCCGGATTCACTTGTCTTGGCGCCCAGGAAGTTCGTGGTCGACGGGGTGACCGCCTGGCTCGGCGTGATCGCTGCCTGACCCACCCGCTGCTGTCGAGTCACGGGCGCGGGCCTCTTCGGCGGTCCAGTCTCCTCACCCGGCTCGGGCTTCTCTCGAATCTCGCTCTCCGCTGCTTCGCCCTCGCCGGTCTCCCCCGCCTCCGTCACAGCCTCTTCCTTCGCCGCCTCCTGCGCCGCGAGCTCCTCCGTCCTGCGCCGCTCGATCGCCGGATGCCGGTCCCGAAAGCGCTGCCCCGCCTTGATCGACGTCAAGCTCCGGCTCACGCCCGCGTCCCCGGTGAAGGGGTGGCCCTTGAGCGCCACAGCCTCCTGACCGCCTCCGGAGCGAAGCAAGACGACCGCGAGCGCCGCGAGCGCAACCGCCAAGAGCCCCGCGAGGATCGCGCGACGCTTCATTGGGAGTCGAGTCTAGATCCGGTCACGGCGACTTACGGCGTCTGGACAGATGGCGTGGGCTTCCGCTTCCGGAGGAGGAGTTTGACCGTGAACGGGAGGGTGGCCGGATCGCCGCCGCTCGGGGAGAAGGTCATGCTCGGGCTCAGCGTCACCTTCCCGCGCTTCTCGAGCTTGCGCTTCTTCGCTCCCACCGATGCGAGCTTGAACTGGATCGTCCCGGCGACCGCGACGTTCCTGGAGGGCCGCTTCTTGAGGCCCGTCCCGGTGAGCGTGATCACGCCCGGGTTGGAGACGTTCACGATCACGATCGCGGTCCCCTGCTTCCGATCGCGCGTGATGGCGGCGATGCTGAGGTCGTTGGAGGGGACGAGGACCGCGGAGAGGTTCAGCCGGACATCGTTGACCGGCGAGAAGGTGCCGGTGGCGCCGTCGGAGAGAGACCCTGCGCGGCTGAGAACTCCGTCACCGGGCTGCGCGAAGGTGCACGCGTTGGGGACCAGGGTGCCGTTCTCGTTCAGCCCGATCATGTCGCCGGCGCGCACCGCGATGTTCACCGGCACCGTGTTCGTCCCGGAGGTGAGCACCCGCTGAGGCGCGTGGGCGATCACCTGGAACACATCTGGATCGCTGGTTCTACGGAAGACCTTGAAGACGTAGGTCGCCCCTGGGCCGGACGATCTGGTCGACCACGACGTGATCGTCCCGGCCTGCCGGGCGATGTAGAGATTGCCACCGGTGATGCTGGGCTGGAGATAGTCCGCGGTCGACGAGCAGTCGGCGGACGGTGTGCCGGGCGCGAGCTGGCCGAGCGTTACGGTCGCGCCGGCGCGCTCCGCCGCGGTGAGCGTGGCGATCGTCGCGAGCGCGACTGCGGCGGCAGTGCGCCACCAGCGGGCATGGATTCGATTGGCTCTCACGGGCCAGTGCTCCAAACAACTCTCCACGCGATTCGGACCCTCCCCGGTCCGCCGGGAGATTAGAGGGAAAACAGGCGCTAACCGAGGACGCCGGCCCGCACCCTCGGGTCCACCCTCGGCGAGATCCGGCGGTGGCCGCTAGCTGCCTGGTGGGCGGGCGAGTCGCCGGGACCGTCACTGCAAGCGGCGATCTCGAAGAGAACGCCGGAGGGCTCGCGGAAGTAGACCGAGCGGCAGTGACCGCGATCGATCACCGGCGTTGCGACGCAGCCCATCCCGATCACCCGTTGGCGCCAGGCCGGCAGCGAGCCTTCGGTCGCCCAGGCAACGTGGTGGATGGTGCCTGCGCCGAGCCGGCCGCGCTCGGGCGGCGGCGCATCGAAGGCGAAGTGGGAGCTCAGCTCGCCGGGCCCAACCGCGTAGGTGTCCCGTCCGGTCACCCGGAATCCGAGCCTCCCGGCCAGGATGTCTGCGCTCGGCAGGCTGGACCGGCCGTAGGCCGTCACGCCGGCGAGCCGCACGATCTCGTGCTGGTGCGGGATCGCGCTCGATCTGATGGCGAGGCCGGATCCGGTGGCAGAGCGCTCGACCGCCAGCTCGTGCTCGAGGCCCTCCGGATCGGAGAACCTGAGCAACCCGCCGTCGCCGCTCTCCGGACGATGGACCTCGATGCCGGCCTCGGTGAGTCGCTCCATCCAGTAGTCGAGCGCGCCGGGGAAGCGGACGCTCCAGCGGAGCAGATGAGCCATTCCGTTGCCGGCCCGGCCTCGTCCCACTCCCGGCGCCTCGATGAAGGTCAGGATCCCGGCGGGGCGATCGACCCGGTGGCCGAGCCGGATCAGGTGGGAGCCGGGAGCCTCGAAGTCCTCGTCGCGCCCGAGGAAGGCGAGGCCGAGGATCCCGGCGTAGAAATCCAGGCAGCGCTGCCCATCGGCGGTGATGCCCGTGATGTGATCTATGCCGTTCAGCCGCATCGTTCAACGAGGTACTTGAGTTTCTAGACCAGTAAGGTACAGAAATGACGCAGGGAGCGCCCAACGTCCTCTACATCCACTCCCACGACACCGGCCGGTACGTGCAGCCGTACGGCTACCAGGTGCCGACTCCGAACATCCAGCTGCTGGCCGACCAGGGGGTTCTCTTCCGCAAGGCCTTCTGTGCCGCCCCGACCTGTTCCGGGAGCCGCGCCTCACTGCTGACCGGGCAGTACTGCCACAACAACGGCATGCTCGGCCTTGCCCATCGCGGCTGGTCGCTGAACGACTACGGCGAGCACCTCGTCCACCCCCTCCGCTCCGTCGGCTACCGCTCGGTGCTGATCGGCGAGCAGCACATCTCCGAGGACCCGGCGGTGATCGGATACGACGAGGTGATCGAGGTCGACAGCCACCATGCCCAGGACGTGGCGCCGATCACTGTGGAGGCCCTGCAGACGGCGTCGGAGCCGTTCTTCTTCTCCGTGGGCTTCTTCGAGACCCACCGGCAGTTCCGCGCCCCGACCTCGGTCCGGGACTCGCTCTATTCGCTGCCGCCCGCGAACCTTCCGGACACGCCCGCCACGCGCAAGGACATGGCCGCCTTCAAGGCGAGCGCCCGGTCACTGGACCAGGGCATCGGCGCGGTTCTCAACGCCCTGCACGACTTCGGCCTCACCGAGCGGACCCTGATCGTCTGCACCACCGACCACGGCCTCGCCTTCCCGGGTGCCAAGGCCACGCTCTACGACCGGGGCACCGGCGTCATGCTTCTGATGCGCGGCCCCAGCGGCTTCACGGGCGGGAAGGTCTACGACGCGATGGTCAGCCACCTCGACATCTACCCCACCCTGTGCGAGATCGCGGGAGCCGAGAAGCCGGACTTTCTGCAGGGCACCTCGCTTCTGCCGCTCGTCCACGATGAGGTCTCCCGCATCCACAACGAGGTCTTCAGCGAGGTCACGTTCCACGCCGCCTACGAGCCCACGCGGGCGGTCCGCACGGACCGCTGGAAGTACATCCGCCGCTTCGACGACAACCAGCACCCCGTCCTCGCCAACTGCGACGACAGCGCCAGCAAGGAGACCCTGGTCGCCGCCGGCTGGGCCGACCAGATCGTCACGACCGAGCAGCTATACGACCTGACGCTGGACCCGAACGAGATGCGCAACCTGGCGGAGGATCCAGCACACGCGAGGGTCCTCGAGGAGCTTCGCGGCCGCCTGCGCGCCTGGATGGAGGAGACGGAGGATCCGCTGCTCGACGGGCCGGTGCCCGTGCCGCCTGGGGCGGTCGTGAACGATCCCTCCCAGGCGTCCCCGAACGACCCGCTCACGGCGGGTAGCAGCCTCTAGTCGTCCCGACCCACAACCGGGTTGGGTACGCTGGATGCCGGTCTCATGGGAGTGATCGGACGCCTGCGTCTTTCCTTCTGGGTCGCCGTGATCGGGACGGTGGTGCTCTACGGCTTCTTCGTCCTGCTGGCGACGATCTCGCCGGGTCAGGTCGCCGCCGTCACCGCGGTGGTCGCCACACTCGCCGCGATCCTCACGGTCAGGAATCTTCGCGTGGCCGCGCAGCTCGCCGATCGCGGGGGCGATCCGCAGATGCGACGGGCGCGGAACCGGATCCGCGAGCGACGCGGGTTCTAGCGCGCTCGCGGGCGACGATCGTCGCCCTGATCGCGAGCTCGTCGGTGAGGTGGCCGTTGCCGTTGCCGTTCCCGTTCGGCTTCGGAGCCGGCTTCGAGGATGAGATGCCGACCTCGAGCAGGCGGTCCAGCAGCGCGAAGGCCTCTTCGCTCCCGCCACGTGCGAAGCAGACGCGGGCCGCGTACGCACCCGAGCCCTCCTTCAGCCAGATGGACGGGAAGACGCCGACCGACCAGGCGATTCGGGCCCGCATGCGCAGCCGTGCGGCGGCCCGGCGCAGCGGGCCCCGGTCGAGATCCGCTCCCGCGTAGCTCAGACAGATATCCCGCCGGATCCTGCTGATCCTGCGATACCCGCCGGTGCCGACGACCCGCGAGGCGTAGGGCTCGAGGCGCTGGCGATCGGCGTAGCCCACTCCATCGTTCCAGCACCGCAGGAACGAGCCGATGACGGGGCAGACGCAATCGGGCCGGTCGGAGAAGTCCTCGCCTCCGATCATCGAGGCCAGCTCCACCACGCAGACACCCTCGTCCGGAGAGCGATGCGAGCCAGGCTCGAGGCGCACCGACGAGGTCGAGCTCAGCCTCTGATCGTGCCCCATGCGCATCCGATTGACCCGGCGGCAAGGATACCCCTCGACCTTGGGCGCGTCGAGCGCGAACCGGCGGCCACGCCGACGCTCAGCTGACCTCCTGGATCGCAGCCTGGACGTCCGCCAGCGAGGGGGACTGGATCAGCTGCTTGGTTCCGTTTGGTCCTCCCACCACCACTGCCGGCTCGGCGGGGAGCTGGCGCTCCGCCGTGAGCTTCTCATCCGCGTCGAGCGTCGCCTGAATGTCGTCGTCCTTCATGTCCCGCTGCCACTGCTCGACGTTGAAATTCACGACCCCCACCCCACGCGCGATGTTGTCCAGGAACTCCTGGTCGGCGCCGTGCTTCTTCGCCAGATCCTGGTTGGCGAAGAAGAGCTGGATGAACTGCCACTCGTAGTCCTGCTTCGCGGCCGCGACCGCCGCGTACGCGCCGAGGAAGAAACCGGACTCGGTCATCGGGAAGTTGTGGTAGACGAGCTGGACGTCGCCGCTTCGTACGGGGCCGCTGATCAGCGGCACGATCACGTCGTGGTTCCAGTCCGAGCACGGGTCGCAGGAGAGGTCGTTGAAGACCTGAATCGTCACTGGTGCGTCCGGGGAGCCCAGCCTCGGCCCGTCCTGCTGGATCCCCCCGACCAGGCTCTGCACCTCCTCGGCGCCGGTGATCGTGATCTCGTCCTTCTCCCCGCCGTTGCCGACGGAGAGGCTGACGATCGCGAAGCCCAGCACGCCGACGCAGAGCGCCAGCACGAGCAGCCCGATCGCGCGCGGGCGCCTGCGCGGTTGATCCTGGTTCACGGGGCTGGGCATGGTAGATGGGGACAATCAGCGGCCGGGGCCCGGCAATAGGCTGAGGTCATGGCCAACCGCGACGAGATCCTGGGCTACTGCGACGACCTGCTGGACTGCTCCTCCTTCGAGGACTACGGCCCCAATGGCCTCCAGGTCCCGGGCCGGGCGGAGGTGACCTCTGTGGCGACCGGCGTGAGCGCGAACCTGGAGACGCTCGACCGGGCCGTCGAGGCAGGCGCCGATCTCGTCCTCACGCACCACGGGCTGCTCTGGGGCGACGAGGTCTCACCATTGTCGGTGCCGATGGCGGCGCGGCTGCGGGCCCTGCTCTGCTCCGACGTCTCGCTTGCGGCCTATCACCTGCCCCTCGACGCCCATCCGGAGATCGGCAACAACGCGCTCCTCCGCGACGCGCTCGGCCTAGAGGCGGACGACCGCCCCTTCGGGCGTGCGAAGGGGTCGGCGGTCGGCCTGATCGGCCGGGCTAGCGAGCCGTTGGACATCGCCGAGCTCCGGCGGCGCCTCGAGGACGCGGTCGGGCGAGAGCCGCTCGTGTTCGACGCCGGGCCCGATCGGATCTCGACCGTCGGGATCGTGACGGGCGCCGGTGGCTTCGCCGTCCACGAGGCGGGTCCCCTGGGCCTGGACGCGCTCGTCACCGGGGAGCCGAGCGAGCCGGTGATGGGCGAGGCCCGCGAATACGGAGTCCACTTCCTCGCCGGGGGCCACTACGCGACCGAGACGCTCGGCATCCGCAGGCTCGGGGAGCTGATCGCGGAGCGGTTCTCCGTGGAACATCGGTTCATCGACGTCCCGAACCCGATCTAAATCCCCGCTCCTTCCGGGAAATCGATTGACACGTCGCCGTGAAGCGATATACATGGCTTCACCAAGGACCGCCAGATATCGCGGCCGAATCGGCACGAGGAGAGGAGTGGCCTATATGTCCGTTCACCTGACGCCCACCGAGCTCGCCGAGGAGATGCACATGAAGCGGCGCGATGTGCTCACCAAGTGCATCGAGATGAATGTGCCGGTCCTCAAGGGTCGAATCGACAAGACCCTCTTCGAGTCGTCGCTGCGGGCGTTCCAGACGCAGGCCAAGAAGGCCACCGCCTAGCTTCGCCGCTGTTCTGGCTGCCCAGCCAACCTCCTAATAGACTCCGTCCAGGGCCGCGATAGGCGGCGTTCCCCTATCAAGGAAGCCAGGAGAGATGGAGACAGCGACAGTCGCCCCTGCCAGTAGCGCAGCCGAGTCGAGCACCAACAGCAAGACCGTCGCCGACCTCGCCCCCCTCGCCGCCGAACGCCACGCCGACCTGCCGGCGGTCACCTACAAGGACGCCTCCGGCCAGTGGGTCTCGAAGACCTACCGCGAGGTGGGCGACATCATCCGCCGACTCGCGCTCGGTCTGCTCGAGCTCGGGATCGAGAAGGGCGACAAGGTCTCGATCCTCGCCAACACTCGTCCCGAGTGGACCTACTTCGACTACGCGGCCCTCAGCGTCGGGGCCGTGGTCGTCCCGATCTACCAGACGAACTCGCCGGACGAGTGCGAGTACGTGATCGAGAACTCCGACGCGAAGGCCGTCATCGTCGAGGACTCCGAGCAGCTCGCCAAGATCGACGAGATCCGCAGCCAGGTGCCGAAGCTCGAGCACGTGATCCGCATGGAGGGCACCGGTGGCAACGCGATCTCCATGGACGAGCTGATCGAGGCCGGCTCGAGCCGCTCGGACTCCGAGTGGGAGCAGCGCTACCAGTCGGTCACGCCGGACGACATCTGCACCTTCATCTACACGTCGGGCACGACCGGGCCGCCCAAGGGTTGCGTCATCTCCCACGGCAACTATCGCTCGATGGTCACGATGGCGCTCGACGAGAGCGTCCTCGAGCAGAACACGACCACCTACCTCTTCCTGCCGCTGGCGCACTCCTTCGCCCTGCTGATCCAGCTGCTCAGCTTCGACCTGGGCGGAAACATCGCCTACTGGGAGCGCGACCCGCTGAAGATCATTCCGAACCTCGCCGAGGTGAAGCCGGACTATTTCCCGTCCGTGCCGCGGATCTTCGAGAAGATCTACACCGCGGCGACCGGGGAGGTCGAGAAGTCGGGCGGTCTCAAGAAGCTCGTCTTCAACTGGGCGATCGGCGTCGGAAGGAGGGTCCGCGAGCGCGAGCGCGCCGGCCAGCCGATCGGGTGGCTGTTGCGCAAGCAGTACGAATTCGCCGACAAGCAGGTTCTGTCCAAGATCCGCGCCCTCTTCGGCGGCCGCATCAAGAACTGCGTCACCGGCGCCGCCCCGATCAACCCCGAGATCCTGCGGTTCTTCGACGCCGCCGGGGTGCTCATCCTGGAGGGCTGGGGCATGACCGAGACCTCGACGGCGGCGACGGTCGCCCGCCCGGATGCGTTCAAGTTCGGGAAGGTCGGCAAGGCGTTCAAAGGCTGCGAGATCAGGATCGCCGACGACGGCGAGATCCTGGTCCGCGGGCCCAACATCTTCCAGGGCTACTACAAGAACGACGAGGCGACCCGCGAGACGCTCGAGGACGGCTGGCTCCACACCGGGGACATCGGCGAGATCGACGCGGACGGCTACCTCTCGATCACCGGCCGCAAGAAGGACATCATCATCACCGCGGGCGGCAAGAACATCACCCCCGCCAACCTCGAGGCGGAGATCAAGCAGAGCCCGTACGTCTCCCAATGCGTCGTGATCGGCGACCGCCGGCCCTATCTGGTCGCGCTGGTCACCCTGGACATGGAGGAGTGCGCCAAGCTCTGCGAGGAGAAGGGCTGGCCGGCCGACCCCGCCCAGCTGCGCGAGAACGCCGAGATGAAGGCGATCATCCAGCAGCACCTGGACCAGGTGAACGAGAAGTTCGCCCGCGTCGAGCAGGTCAAGAAGTTCGAGATCCTCCCCCACGACCTCTCGCAGGAGACCGGGGAGCTGACGCCGACGCTGAAGGTGAAGCGCAACGTCGTCACCGAGAAGTACGAGAAGGACGTCGAGGCGCTCTACGCCTAGGTTCTTAGTCGCCCCGGACTCCTTCAAGGGCACACTGACCGCCCGTCAGGTGGCCGATGCGATCGGCCGGGGAGTCGAGGACGCCGGGGGTATCCCCGATCTCTGCCCGGCCGGGGACGGCGGCGAAGGGACGACCGAGATCTTGCTCGATGCCCTGGGCGGCGAGCGCCGAACGGCCCCCGCGCACGACCCGCTGAGCCGACAGATCGACGCCGGCTACGCGCTGTTGCGCGACGGCACCGAGGCGGTGGTCGAGGCGGCGGCCGCGTCGGGGCTCAGCCTGGTCGATCCGGCTGGCCGCGACGCCGAGCGAGCCTCGAGCACCGGCACGGGCGAGCTGATTGCGGCGGCGGTCGCCGAGGGAGCGAGGCGGATCCTCGTCGCGGCCGGGGGCAGTGCAACGACGGACGGGGGCCGGGGAGCGATCGACGCCATCGAGGCGGCCGGTGGACTGCGCGACGCCCGCCTGGAGGTCCTCTGCGACACCTCAATTCCATTCGAGCGCGCCGCCGAGGTGTTCGGGCCTCAGAAGGGGGCCTCACCCCTGCAGGTCGAGAGCCTGACGGCGCGACTGATCGCGGAGGCCGGCGCCCTCCCTCGCGACCCCCGGGGAAGGGCGATGACGGGCGCGGCCGGCGGCCTCTCGGGAGGCCTCTGGGCTGCGTTCGGCGCCCACCTGGTGCCGGGCGCAGCGTTCGTTCTGGGCGTGGTCGGCTTCGATCGCCGGCTCGAGGATGCGAGCGCGGTGATCACGGGCGAGGGCCGGATCGACGCACAGAGCCGCGAGGGCAAGCTGACCGGCGAGGTCGCGCGACGCTGCCGCGCCGCTCGGGTTCCATGCCACGCCATCGCGGGAGAGATCGCCCTGACGCCGGAGGATGAATCCGCGTTCGGCTTCGCGACGCTCGCCTCTGCGACGAGCGTGGAGTCGCTCACCGGAGCCGCGGAGCGGATCGCCGCTGCCGCCTCTCGCTGAGCGCGCCGGGCTCGGGCTACGGCGGGCCGGTCCAGCCGGCCGCGTAGCAGGGGTCCGGACCGCAGACGTCGACGATCTGGCCGTCCGGCTTCAGGAACTCGGCGATCTGATGCCTGATCTCGGGCGAGGTGTTGATCACGGTGTCGTGCGGATCGACGCCGAAGGAATCGTCGGGCGCCGTGTTGGTGATCGGCGCCGGGTCCGTGCCGAGGGTTCCACCGGCGCGCTTTGGGCCGATGTCCCAGACGAACATCCCGTTGCCCTCGGCATCCCCCGGAAGGTCGAGCATGGGGATGTCCGGGAAGAAGTCGACGAATCCCGGCGTGCGCCCCGGATCGAGTGTCGGATAGCGAAGCGGCGCCCCGATGGTGCGCGCCTCCACCTCGGTCGCCACGTTGGTGACCTGATGGTCTCCATAGGCCATCTCGATCAGGACGTGATGCGCCGGCGTGTTCGGCAACGGGTCGCTGGTCATGTGGTTGGCGTAGCCGTTCGGCTCGCCTCTGTCCCACATCATCTGGATCAGGGCAAGCAGGAGCGGGCGCTCGGACTCGTTCGTGTAGGCCGGATAGAGGACGGCCGCGTAGTCGTTGAAGTCGACGCTCCGGGTTAGCAGCGTCGAGTAGTTCATCCCCGGGACGTACAGCACGGTGCGGGTGATGTCCGGCTCCACGGCGGTGAGCGCCCCGCCGGCGATCCCGCCCTGGCTGTTGCCGTAGTAGTAGAGCCCCTGGGAGTGATCGATCACGGAGTTGCCGCTGAACTTGAAGGCGTCATCGCTCGAGAGGCCGTCGGGCAGCATCAGCAGGCGCCCGAGGTACATGAAGTTGAGGAAGCCCTGCTGCAGGCCGTCGGGGAGCGGCTGGAACTTCGACAGGTCGAGCAGCGCCTGCACCGCCGTCGGCACGTCGTCCTCCATCATCCCGGTGAAGTCGGTGGCGCAGGTGAGCACACCCTCGTCGGTGCCGAGCTGGCGGACGTTCGCGGTGTGGACCTCGGTGTAGTCGCCGAATAGCCCGTGGCCGTACATGGACGGCCGAACCTGGTGGTCGACGTCGAAGACGCCAGGGCTGGTCTCGGTGACGGCGGAGCGCGGGATATTGCAGGTGAAGCGCGCGGTCATGGTGCCGTGTTGCTGGGGCAGGCCATTGGAGCCGAGATCGAATTGCCCGCCGGGCTGGTAGTCGCCGCTGAGGTTGCTGCAGCCGGAGTTCAGGAAGCACGGCACCTGGTAGGTCCCCGTGACCTCGCGGATGTTCTCGACGCCGTGCCCGGTTGCGGTGGGGAAGTCCGTGACGTTGGTGACCGTGAAGTCGGGTGCGTCGCCCTGCAGGTTGCCGTCACCCGGGGAGTTGTCGCCGAGGTCGGCGAGCCCTCGGTCTCGGATCGAGAGCATCCGCTGGGTGATGTTCGGCGTGCTCGCCACGGTGAAATCCCAGGCGTCGTAGAGGTCACCGCGGCCGATTCCGGCACCCTCGAGCTTCGAGAGGATCTCGTCGAAGTGCGCCCGGCGATCCTCGATGGCCGAGACGTCGGTCTTGACGCCGTCGCGGTAGAGGGCGAAGCCGGGCGGCGCCGGAATGGTCGCCCCGGACGCGTCCTTCAGGTTCCGCAGCGCGACGATGTAGCGGTGACCCTCGATCAGGTTCCGGCCCGGTCGGATGATCAGGTCGGTGTTCCCCGGGGAAGTGGCGGTCGAGTCGAGCTCCGAGAAGATCAGCTGGCGGTTTCCGCTCGAGGCGTCGATCAGGACGATCGGCTGGTTCGCGTCGAAGGCCCGGTCCATGTCGGTGAGGGGCACCGCCCCCGTGTTCTGGAATGCCTGGGGGTTGTCGAGGCCCGGGATCCTCGTGACGATGCTCTCCCCCGAGCTGAATCCGTCGCTCGTGTTGATGCCACCTGGATTGATGTGCACGCCGTTCTTGTTGGCGGGCGTCGACTGATCGCTCAGGTTGACCCGGAGCCCCGTTGGCGTGCTCGAGTCGGGCACGGTGTAGTGATCGCTGGGGAACGGGAACAGGCAGTTGGTCCCGGGGCTGGCGATGATCTCGCAGCGAGCCGCCCGCGAGAGTGAGTCGCATTGCGGGACCGAGTGGGTCACGGTCGCCCGCGCGGTGGGGCTCTTGCCCTTCTTGCTCTTCTTCGGTCGCTTGCCCTTCTTCTTGGCGCTGAGCAGCAGGGAGTTCGCGCCGCAACCCTGGAGGACCTCCCGGCCGGCGGCGCTGAGGTCGAGCGAGAAGGTCCTCCTCTTCCCGGCCTTGGCCTTGACACGACGTGGCTCGGTGAGGGTGGGGCCGCCGGCGAACCCCCGCACCGCGAGGACCAGCTTGCCCTTGTGCGGGGAGCGCACGACGACCTTCACGTTGCCCGCGGAGAGGAGCCCCTGGTCGCTCTGTGACTTGCCCTTGAAGGAGAGCGAGAGGCGCTTAGGGCCGTGCTTCTTGGCCAGTGCGGGAGCAGCCGGGCCCGCGATCAGGCACGCGCCCAGACAGGCAGCCAGCAAGACGATCCCGATCCGGGTCTCGCGCCGGCCGATCCGTCGGCCTCGGAGCTCCGCCGTTCCTCTCTCCATTCCCTCTCCTGGACCCCCTGTGGTCCGCCCGGAACCTATCAATGAGAGGCGTGCAGCCGCTGGCTCGCTGTAGCGTGCGGGCGATGAGCGAGAGGCGGGTCGCCCTGGTGACGGGCGCGAGCAGCGGGATCGGCGCCGCGACGGTCAGGTCCCTGGCCGCGGCCGGTTTCGAGGTCGTGGGAGGCGCCCGGCGCGTCGAGCGGGTGGAGGAGGTCGCCGGCGAGGTGGGCGGCCGCGCCGTACGGCTGGACGTGACGGATCCGGAGTCCGTCGCCGACCTCGCCGACGCCCTGCCCGAGCTCTCCGTGCTGGTCAACAACGCGGGCGGCGCGCTCGGCCTCGAGCCGGTGGCGGAGGCCGACGAGGCCCGCTGGCGGGAGATGTACGAGACGAACGTGATGGGGCTGATGCGCGTGACCAAGGCCCTTTTGCCGGCCCTCGAGCGCAGCGGGAACGGCCACGTCGTGGTCGTTGGATCGGTGGCGGGACTCGAGGTCTATCCCGGGGGCGGCGGGTACACCGCCGCCAAGCACGCCGCCAACGCGGTTGTCCGGACACTGCGGCTCGAGCTGCTCGGCAAGCCCATCCGGGTCACCGAGGTGGCGCCGGGAATGGTCGACACCGAGTTCTCGCTGGTCCGCTTCGGTGGCGACCGGGCAAAGGCCGACAAGGTCTACGAGGGGACCACGCCCCTGACCGGCGAGGACGTCGCCGACGCCATCGCCTACGTCGTCACCCGGCCGCCGCACGTGGACGTCGACTACGTCTCCATCAAGCCGACCGACCAGGCGACCGCGCGAGACGTGCACCGCCGCTAAGGCCGGCGCCGCGGACTGACTTACTTCGCAGACTCCGCGGCCTGGTCCTCGCCCGATTGGCGCAGCAGGGCGCCGGTCGTCTGCTCGAGGACCCGGCGCCAGGCGGAGATGCCCTTCTCGTCCTCCTCGACGGTCTCCAGCACCCGCCGCACACGCCGGGCTGAGATCTCGATGCCGTGGCGCGCCGCGATCTCCTTGTAGCGCTGGTAGTCGCGCGCCAGCGCAACCGTCACGGATTCGAAGCCGTGCTTGGCGATCTGGAGGCGGGCCGAGTAGTCGAGGATCGAGGTCCCGAACATCAGCTCATCGTCGAACTCGGGCTCGATCAGGATGATGTCGACGTCGGGGAAGCGCTCGTTCCACGACTGCACCGCCATGTGGAGCCGCGCGTGGGCCAGCAGGCGGAAGGCCTGGTTGCCGATCGCCGGCATCCCCATGTCGGACACGCGCCTCACCCTCGACCCGAAGACGGTCGGGATGCGGGCCTCGAAGTCGTTCACGTAGGGGACGAGGGGGTTGACCACGACGATGAACTTGGCCCCGGCCTCGACCGCCACGTCGACGTTTGTCGTCGAGATGATCCCGCCGTCGATCAACTGCCTGCCGCGCAGCTCGTAGGGCTCGTAGACGACCGGCAGCGCGCCCGACGCCGCGACGGCGCGCGAGATCGGCACGTCCGCCCACTCCCCCTCGCCGAAGACGATCCGCTCGCAGGTGTCCAGGTCGGTCGCCACGATCCGCAGCTCGTTCGCGAGCTCGCGGAAGTCGTTGCTGCGGTCCGGGTCGGAGAGGACGTTGCGGACGTACTGCTCGATGCCGCGGTTGTGGTAGATCCCGGTCGGCAGGCCCTCGGCGAGCCCCATGACCACGTCGACCATCGAGATCTCGCCGATGTTCCCCGCCAGCCGCCGGACCATCGCCGCCGCGCGCAGCGGGAGGAGGGCGAGGCGGCCGGCGAAGCCGCGGTAGTTCGGCCGCAGCAGGGTTCGCAGCGAGGCGTTCTCGATCGGCGACGGCAGGGCCTTGTCGAGCACCCTGAACATCTCCTCTGGCGTGATGCCGTTGGCGACCATGCTCGCGACGAACGAGCCGGCGCTGGTCCCGATGTAGATGTCGAAGTCGTTGACCGTGCGGTTGACCGCGAGCAGGTCGAACGCGCGCAGCGCCCCCATCTCGTAGACGCCGCCGGTGAAGCCACCGCCGCCCAGGACGAGCGCGGTCTTGTCGCCCCGCCCGCGCCGCCTTCTCCCTCTGTCGCCGCGCGGCTTGCGGTCGGGGCCGTCGAACTGAACGACTTTCCCCATTCGGCCCGCGATTATGGCAAGCGGCCACCAGGCCGCTCCACTTTGAGCGAGGGGCACAGCCCCGAGCGGTTACGTGGGGCGGCCGCTTGTGGCCGCGTTCTGGTGGCGAAGCCGCGCCGCAACCTACGGCCTTCCCGCCTGTTTCACCCACAACGCATGGGGTTCAGGATGCGCACAGGGGCGGTCACGCTCGCGCTGTTCGGCGCGGCCATCGTGGCGACGCCCGGGGCCGCCGAGGGGGGCAACCGCGGGCCCGACAAGGCGTTCGCCACCCCGATCGCGCACGGCGCGGCGGCCGCGCGCGCCTCGGTCTCGGCGCCCAAGCTGTCGGTGGGCCTGGCGAAGCTCTTCCGGCGGGTCGGCCGCAGCGGCGCGTTCGTGATGGACGCGAGCAGCAACAGGGTCCTCTTCTCCCGCAAGGCCCGCCGCCCGCGGATCCTCGCCTCGAACTCGAAGATCTTCACGACCAGCACCGCACTGGGCAAGTTCCAGCCCGACGGCCGCCTTCACACCACCGCCTGGTCGGTCGACGACGTCTCCGACGGGGTCAGCCAGGGCCTCTATCTCCGCGGAGGCGGCGACCCGACGCTGACCACGGCGGGGCTGAACAAGCTCGCCGACCGGGTGCGCGCCGCCGGTGTCAGGACGGCGGTGGGACCCCTCCACTACGACGACTCCTACCTCGACCACGTGACCGGGATTCCGGAGCACGGCATCACGCCCGAGAGCGTCGGCCGGCTCTCCGGCCTCGAGATCGACGGCGGGTCCCCGAGTGACCCGGCCAAGACCGCCGCCCAGCGATTCGCCGACGCCCTGCGCAAGGACGGGATCTCGATCGGGAACGGCGTCACCCCCGCGCTCGTCGTTCCGGGCTTCGTTCAGATCGCCGATTACGCGTCCCCGACGATGGCCGACATCGTCCAGGACACCAACGTGCCCTCGAACAACTACCTCGCCGAAATGCTGCTCAAGGACGTCGGGGCGGAGTTCGGCGACAACGGCTCGACGGCCACCGGCATCTCGGTGGTCCGCGGGTTCGCCGCCAAGCAGGGCGCGAGGTTCAACGGCGAGAACGGGTCGGGCCTGACGCGCCGCAACAAGGCCTCGCCCGCCTCGGTGGTCAAGCTGCTCGACTCGATGATCGAGGTCGACGAGAACACACCGTCCGAGGCGCAGGCCGACCAGCGCCGGCTGCGCGATGCCTGGGTCAACTCGCTCGCGGTCGCCGGGCAGAGCGGCACCCTGGCGCGCCGGATGCGCGCGACCGCGGCGCGGGGGCGCTGCCACGCCAAGACCGGCACCCTCAACGGTGTCAGCGCCCTCTCCGGGTACTGCTTCCAGGGCCCGGAGGACGCCGACCACGCCGTGGTCTTCTCGCTGCTGATGAACCGGGTGGACGTCAACCGGGCCCACGTCGTCCAGGACCGGATGGCGGCGCTGATCGCGCGCTACGGGCGTTAGCTAGACACGACCCCTGGGCGGGGTGCTCTTCTTCCGAGCCCCATTCCCGCCGATCAGCTTCTGGAGCGCGTCCTCGTCGATCACCTCGGTGCCGAGCTCCTCGGCCTTGGCGAGCTTTGAGCCCGGGCTATCGCCCGCGATCAGGTAGTCGGTCTTCTTCGAGACCGAGTTGACGACCTTGCCCCCGGCGAGCCGGATCATCCTGGTCGCCTGTTCGCGGCTCAGGTTCGGGAGCGTGCCGGTCAGGACCAGGGTCTTGCCGTCGAGCGGACCGCCCTGCTGGCGGCGCTCGGACGGGTCGAGCTCCATCCGCAGACCCGCCTTGCGGAGG
>JBKPTM010000209.1:0-8275 GCA_046765935.1 Actinomycetota bacterium
GCACCAGGCCGAGCAGCACAAGCCCGGCCGCGGGGAGTCGCCCCGGGGCCAGCCTGGCCGCCGCGATCACCCAGGCCTGGAGCCCGACCGCGATGATCAGCGCCAGGTAGGGGTTGACCAGCCAGACACCGAGCGTGCCGAGGCAGGCGACCAGGAGCGCCGCGGGGGTGGCGGTCGCGACGGCCCTCGGCGGCGGCGGGCGGAGCGGCCGCAGGAAGAAGGCGAGCGCGCAGTAGATGAGCACGGCGGCGATCACGGAGATCGTCCCGCCCGCGCCCAGGCTCTCGATGCGCGGGTCGAAGGGGAAGTCGGGGCTCGGCATCAGCCCTACGAGGGTCGTCACCAGCACGACTGCCAGGGCGCCGAGGAACGGCAGCGCCCGGAGCAGGGTCCAGACGAAGCCTCGCACCCCCTCGATCGGGCTGCGAGCGGCGGACGCCAGGCCCGAGCCCGCCGCCAGCCCGGCGGGAACCAGCAGCGAGAGCGCGAGCAGGGCGATCGTCCATCCAGGCATCAGGTTGCCGGCCAGGCCGATGTAGCCCTTGGGGCCGCGCTCGACTCCCCCGGGCGACGCGTCGAGCGACAGGACCAGCGACAGCGCGGCGCGGCCGAAGCGGGCGAAGGTGTCGTTGTCGAAGGCGTCCGCCGTGTCGCGACCGGGCCCAACGGGCAGCTCGCCGTCGCCGGAGAGCCGCACCGCGGGGAGCCCGGCCTCGACGAGCGGGCCCTGCTCCCCCAGTCCGGCCGGCAGGGCGAGCCGGAAGAGATCATCCAGCGGGCCCTCGTCACCGGCGGGGGTGGCGAGCTCCTTCGAGACGGTGGAGTTAGCGGTCTCGGCCAGCTGGCTCGCGGTGCTCTGCGGCCCGGTCGACCAGGGGATCACCAGTGGCGGCGTGGGGTTCGAGAGCGCCGGCTGGCTGATCACGATTGCCGCGTCGAGCAGGGATGAGTCGGTGTAGTCGTCGATGAACCGCTTCACCCCGAGGGCCCCGATGCTCGATCCGTCGGTGGAGACGAAGACGAGGGTCTTGTGGTGTGCGGTGCCCGAGAAGCTGTTGGCGATCTCGAGCAGGGCGGCGGTGGCCGCTGCGCTCGTGGTCGAGCCGCTGCCGCGGGCCACGTCGCGGGGCGCGATCAGGGCGATCTGGCGGTTCGACTCGCCCGGCAGGGTGGCGATCAGATTGCGGAGGTTGACGTCGTGGCCGTCGAAGGAGCCATCGAAGGTCTGCTCGGAGACGATGGCGTCATCGATCGCTGCGAAGCGGCTCTTCACCTGCTCCCCGAGCTTCTGGTCCGCCGCCGAGCCCGGCGTCGGATACGGCGCGGAGGTGGCGAGCTCCTTCGCCAGGGGGGCGGCGCTGGCGGGGTCGAATGCGTCGGGCGGGATCCCCGCGGAGAGGCCGCGCGGGACGTCCTGCAGCGAGAACATGGCGATCACGACGACCACCGGAACCGCGAGCAGCGCGTATCTGTAGAGGCGCAAGTCGATCATCAGCAGGGCATCAGCCGCCTTCTAACCTTCAGGCATGGCGCGAGGACAGGCGCGGATCCTGCTCGTGGACGATGAACAGGCCGTGCAAACGCTTCTCACCTACCCGCTCCGCAAGGAAGGTTATGAGGTGGTGGGAGCCATGGATGGGCAGGAAGCCCTGGATCGCTTCGGGGAAGAGCGTTTCGATCTGGTGGTCCTCGACATCATGCTTCCGAAGCTCGACGGGATCGAGGTGTGCAGGCGCCTTCGCACCCGTAGTCAGGTGCCGATCATCATGCTGACGGCGAAGGGGGACGAGATCGACAAGGTCGCCGGGCTCGAGATGGGCGCCGACGACTACATCACCAAGCCCTTCTCGGTGCGTGAGTTCCGCAGCCGGGTCAAGGCGGCGCTCCGGCGTGGCAACATGGCGGGCGCTGGGCTCGCGGGCAACGAGCCGATCCGGGCCGGGGACCTCGAGATCGACTTCGAGCGGCGCTCGGTGCAGCTGGGCGGAAAGCCGATCCAGCTGACCTACGTCGAGTTCGAGATCCTGGCCGCCCTCGCGGCCGCCCCTGGTCGGGTCTTCACCCGCGAGATGCTGCTGGAGCACATCTGGGGCGACTCGACCTACCGCGACCCCCGCACCGTCGACGTCCACATCAGGCACCTCCGCGAGAAGCTCGAGACCGACGCGAAGAACCCCGAGTACCTCTTCACCGTGCGCGGCGTCGGTTACCGCTTCCGCGACGCAGATCGCGATTCGTGAGAACGGCCCGGCTCCGCCTCAACACCCTTCGCAACCGCCTCGTCATCCTGATCACGCTGATCACCGCGGGGGCGATCGCGTTCGTCTACCTCTACGTGGTCCCGCAGCTCGAGTCGAGCCTCACCGCGGAGAAGCTCCGGCGACTCGAGAGGCTGGGGACCGAGCAGTCCCCGCGCCTGGCCCGGGCGCTCGAGTCCGGCGCCTCCCCGAGCCAGATCTCCGAGCTCGTCCGCTCCACCGCCCAGGCGACCGAGAGCCGCGTCACCCTGCTCGCGGTCCGTGACGCGGCCGGGGGACCGGTCCCGGCCTTCGTCGTCGCCGATTCCCAGTCCGAGGCGACCGCGCTCCAGGGCCGCTACCTGACCGCCGACGCCGCGATCTCCGACGGTCACGTCGCTACGGGCGTCGAGCACGTCGCCGGCACGCGGGTTGGGACCTCGGCCGTTCCGATCAAGCTCGGCGACCAGACCCGCTGGGTGGAGGTGCTCTCGACCCAGCTCGCCGAGGTCAACGACGACGTCGCGCTGGTGCGGCGGCAGATCCTGATCGCCGGATTGATCGCTCTGGTCGCCGCATCGCTGATCGGCATCTGGGCCTCGGGTGCGGTCTCGAGGCGGCTGCGGCGGATGCGGCGGGCGGCGGAGGCCGTCGCCGAGGGGCACTTCGACCAGCCGATCCCGGTCGACTCCTCGGATGAGCTCGGGCAGCTGGCGCGGAGCTTCAACGAGATGCAGCGGCGACTCGCGCGGCTCGACAGCTCGCGGAAGGAGTTCATCGCGAACGCCTCACATGAGCTGCGGACGCCGATCTTCTCCCTCGGCGGGTTCGTCGAGCTGCTCGAGACGGAGAAGCTCACCGCAGGCGAGCGCCGCGCGTTCGTCTCGGAGATGCGCGCTCAGATCGAGCGGCTGCAGAAGCTGACCATCGACCTGCTCGACCTCTCGCGCCTGGATGCCGATGTAATGGAGATCAAGCGCGAGCAGGTCGACCTGAAGGAGGCCGCGAGGCAGGTCGCGGACGAGTTCCGTCCGGCGGCCATTTCGCATGAGTCGGCGCTGCAGGTGCGTGGGCGCGGTCAGGTGGTCGCGCTGGCCGACCTAAATCGAGTCTCACAAATCATTCGTATCCTCATCGACAATGCGCTTACGCACACCCCGCAGGGGACGAACGTCACGGTGACCGCCGTGCGCGGGACGAACGCGGCGGAGCTGATCGTCGGGGACGACGCCAAGAAGGGCATCGACCCGCGCGCGATCCCGAAGGTCTTCGATCGCTTCTACACCGGCGATACCGCGTCGGGGTCGGGACTCGGCCTCGCGATCGCCGAGGAGCTCGCCCACCGCATGGGCGGACAGATCGCGGTGGTCTCTCGCCGCGGGCACACTGCGTTCACGCTCAGCCTGCCTCTTTCCGAGCACCGCCGCCGCCAGCGCGAGCCGGCGGGAGTGGCGGCATGAGTCCGCAGACACGCCGGGTCCGCCCCCTCCTCATGTGGCTGCCGGTCGTCCTGGTGACCGCGCTGATCGCCGGCTGCGGCGGTGGCGGCGGCGGGACCGACTCGAACACGCCCGCGGCCTCCGCGACCCAGACCGCCACGCAGGTCGTCGTGGAGGCGAGCGACGGCAGCTTCAACCCCGCCCAGATCTACAAGGACGTCTCGCCCGGCGTGGTGACGATCGACTCGGTCTTCCAGGGCGGCGTCAGCGACATTCTCGGCGGCGGCGGCTCGGCCGGGCAGGGATCCGGGTTCGTGGTGGACAAGGACGGCGACATCGTCACCAACGCGCACGTGGTCACGAGCGGCGGCCACCTCAACGGCGGCGGCACCCCGCGCGAGGCCAAGCAGGTCTTCGTCGAGTTCGGCGACCGCAACCGGGTGCCGGCCGAGATCAAGGGCTTCGACGCCGACGCCGACGTGGCGCTCATCAAGGTCGACCCGGACGGCCTCGACCTCGAGCCGGTGACCCTGTCGGACCGCTCCAGCTTCGCCGTGGGCGAGCCGGTGGCCGCGATCGGCAGCCCGTTCGGCGAGGAGCAGTCGCTCTCGGTGGGGGTGGTCTCGGCGACCAACCGCACGGTCGAGGGCCTGACCAACTTCGGCATCGACAACGCGATCCAGACCGATGCCTCGATCAACCCCGGCAACTCCGGCGGCCCGCTGCTGGACGCCAAGGGCCAGGTGATCGGCATCAACGAGCAGATCGCTTCGAGCTCGGGGAGCAACTCCGGCGTCGGATTCGCGATCCCGGTCACCTCGGTCCGCTACTCGCTGGACCAGCTGAAGGCCAACGGCAAGGTCGACTACGCGTACCTCGGGGTGACGAGCGAGTCGCTCTACCCGCAGCTCGCCGATCACCTCGGCCTCGACACCGACAGCGGCGCCCTGATCACCGACGTGGTCAACGGCAGCCCGGCGGACGACGCCGGCCTGCGGGGATCGAGCGGCGAGGACACCTTCCAGCTCCAGCGTGTGAAGACCGGCGGCGACGTGGTAGTCGCCGTCGACGGCAAGCCCGTCCTCCAGAACAACGACCTCTCCAAGCTGATCGCCGCGCAGCGGCCCGGCGACACGGTGACGCTCGAGATCATCCGCGACGGCAACAAGCAGAGCGTCGACGTACACCTCGGCTCCCGCCCGGCCGACGTAAACCAGTAAGAACTGCCGGTAATGGAGATCCGCGAGCTGGTCACCGACCTGGCAGCCACCCTGCGCGAGGAGGTCCTGCCCCACCTCGGCGCGCACGCCGGTCGCGCTCATTCCGGCGCGGCCGAGGGCGGAGACGTCACCTTCCAGATCGACGAGCACGCCGAGAAGCGGATGGAGGCCTTCCTGGCGGAGCGCGCCCCCGAGGTCTCCTTCTATTCCGAGGACCGGGGCCTGGTCTCGCCCGCGGGCGATCGCGCCGAGTGGGTGCTGGTGGTCGACCCGATCGACGGCACGCGGCCCGCGCTCGCCGGGCTCGAGTCCTGTTGCGTCTCGGTCGCTGCCGCGCCGCTCGACTCGGAGCCGACCATGGGCGATGTGCAGGTCGGCTGCGTGCTGGAGGTGAAGAGCGGCCGGAGCTTCGTCGCCGAGCGCGGCGAGGGGCTCGAGCCGACGCCCACTCTGTCGGCGAACAGCTCGCTCGAGCGGATGTTCTGGACGTACGGCTTCCGCGGGCGGCCCGCTCGTGCCCTGATCGAGGTGATCTGCGACCTGATCGACGCCTCGTCGGTGGGCGGAGGGACCTTCGACCTCGGCTCGGCGACCTACGACATGACCCGGATCGTGACCGGCCAGCTCGATGCGTACGTCGAGCCGGGGCCCCGCATGATCGATGACGTGCCCGCGATCCGTGAGGAGTTCGAGCGGGTCGGCGGCGGCTCGGTGCTCAACAACTCGCCCTACGACCTGGCCGCCGCGGCGATCTGCCTGGAGGAGGGCGGCGCAGTGGTCACCGACGCTTACGGCGAGGGGCTCGCGGCGCGCCCGCTGCTCGGGTCGGGCCATGAGTTCCAGATGTCATGCGTCGCGGCCGCCAACAGCGAGCTCCACTCCGCGATCTGCGCCGAGATCGATCAGGGCATCGAGCGGCTCCGCGCCCTCCTCACATAACGGGTGCGCTAAGCGCGCACCCTCGCATCAAACGAGTACGTTTCCGCCCTTGCGACGTCAACTGCTCATGGGGGGCCCGTGCTCCAGGAGGTAGCGCTCGGCAGCAAGTCGCTGGCCGACTACACGCACCTGGCGGGGCGCGGCCTCGTCGACGAGATCAAGGAGCTCGCCGAGAACCTGAAGGGCAAGCGGATCCTGCACATCAGCGCCACCGCGTTCGGCGGCGGTGTGTCGGAGATCCTCTACACGATCGTGCCCCTGATGCGGGACGTCGGCCTCGACGCGTCGTGGCAGGTGATCATGGGCCGAGAGGAGTTCTTCAACGCCACGAAGCTCCTTCACAACTCGCTGCAGGGGGATCCGAACACGCTCACCCCGAGCCAGTGGGAGCTGTTCGACCACTACAACAAGATGAACGCGGAGAGCCTCGAGGGCGAGTGGGACGTGATCATCGTGCACGACCCGCAGCCGGTCGGCATGAGGCACAACGCCACCGACCACGCCAAGCACTGGGTCTGGCGCTGCCACATCGACCTCTCCGAGCCGAACCCGGAGCCGATCGAGCGGCTCCTGCCGCTGATCTCGGAGTACGAGATCACGGTCTGGCATCTGGAGCAGTACGTGCCGAAGGGACTCGACGGCCACGGCGGGGTGCGGATCGTCCCGCCGGCGATCGACCCGCTCTCGCCCAAGAACATGGCGCTGTCGCCCGACGATGCGGCGTTCGTCTGCAACCAGTTCGGGATCGACGTCGACCGGCCGATGATCTGCCAGGTCTCGCGGTTCGACCCGTGGAAGGACCCGATCGGGGTGATCGACGCCTACCGGCAGGTCACCAAGGAGATCCCCGAGGTGCAGCTGGCGCTGGTCGGGTCGATGGCGACCGACGACCCAGAGGGCTGGGAGTTCTTCCACCGCACCTTCGAGTACGCGGGCTCGGATCCCGACATCAAGATCCTCAACAACCTCAACAACGTCGGCGCGATCGAGGTGAACGCCTTCCAGTCGCAGTCCGACGTGGTGCTGCAGAAGTCGATCCGCGAGGGCTTCGGGCTGACTGTGTCGGAGGCGCTCTGGAAGGGGCGGCCGACGATCGCCGGCAACGTCGGCGGCATCCCGCTGCAGATCGTGGACGGCGAGGACGGCTACCTGGTGGAGTCGCCGGACCAGGCGGCCGCGCGCTGCACCGAGATCCTGCAGGACCCCGAGCTCGGACGCCGCCTCGGGCGGGCCGGCAAGGAGCGGACGCGGGAGCGATTCCTCTCACCGCGCCTGCTGCTCGACTGGCTGCGGATCTTCACCTCGCTGGACACTTAGGGCGAAACGATGGCCGAGATCAGCTGGGAGCAGTTCGAGGCGGTCGACATGCGGGTCGGCCAGGTGGTGGGCGTGGAGGAGTTTCCCGAGGCACGGGTGCCCGCCTGGAAGCTCGAGATCGACTTCGGTCCCGAGATCGGCCGCAAGCGCTCCTCCGCGCAGATCACGCACTACGAGCGCTCGGAGCTCGAGGGCAGGCTGGTGGTGGCCGTCGTCAACTTCCCGCCCAAGCGGATCGGGCCGTTTCTCTCCGAAGTTCTCGTGCTCGGGGCCCTGGATGACGCCAAGGGCGTCGTGCTGCTGGGGCCCGACGAGGACGTGGCGCTCGGCGACCGAATCGCGTGATCACTTAACCGTCCCTGATACAAACGGAGCGTGGGCGAGTACCCCTTGACCATCGTCTCCAACCGCGGCCCGGCTGAGTTCGGCCGCGACGAGACCGGGCAGCGGATCGTCCAGCGGGGCGGCGGAGGGCTGGTGACGGCGCTCTCCGGGCTCGTCTCGCACCGCGAGGCCCTCTGGATCGCCTCGGCGATGACCGAGGAGGACGTCGCGGTCGCCAACGAGAGCGACGGGCCGGTCACGATCGAGGTCGACGAGATCTCCTACGACGTGCAGATGGTTGCCTCGAATCCGTCCGCCTACGACCGCTTCTACAACGTGATCGCGAACCCGATCCTGTGGTTCATCCAGCACTACCTCTGGGACCTCTCGAACGCGCCGGACATCCGCCAGGCCGAGGTCGACGCGTGGGAGGAGGGCTACAAGGTCGTCAACGACGACGTCGCCGACTGCGTGGTCCGGGCGATCGAGGGCCAGGAGAACCCGGTGGTGATGCTCCATGACTACCACCTCTACACCTGCCCGGGCCTGATTCGGCGAGCGCGGCCGGACGCGTTCCTCCACTACTTCGTCCACATCCCGTGGTCGCAGCCGGACTCCTGGCGGATCCTCCCGAACCGCTGGCGCGAGGAGATCTACCAGAGCATGCTGGCCAACGACATCATCGGCTTCCACACGACGGCGTACTGCCGGAACTTCCTGCAGTGCTGCCGGGAGCTGATGGAGCTCGAGGTCGACTTCGAGCGGAACGCCGTGAACTACGAGGGCCGCGAGGTCTGGG